>CAJCHQ010000828.1 GCA_903970295.1 Bryobacterales bacterium | reverse complement strand
AAAATAGTTTCTAGTTCAGGAAGCAGTTCCTTGTTGGTCTGCGCCATTCCTAATTCTGCTTCAAAATCGGAGATAGCCCTTAGACCTCGAATCAATATGTGAACGTCGTTTTCGCGCGCATAGTTGACCGTCAGTCCCTGGAAAGAATCAACCGCTACTCCTTTCAGATTGGCAATTGATTTGCTAATCAAATCCGTGCGTATCTCAACTGGCAGCAATGGGGATTTTCCAGGATTGCCTACTACTGCCATGATCACTTCATCAAACATTTTGCTCGAGCGCGTAATGATATCTAAGTGACCTTTAGTCATGGGATCAAACGAGCCTGGATAAATGGCTCTGATCAGCCCCACTGTGACCTCCGCGTGCTCTCTATCATGTGACCAGGTGCAAAGCCTATCTACTATAAAACCGCCCCAGAGCGGTTATTTTGCAGGGACTTCAAGACCTTGTCAACGGACTCATAATAACATGGCAGAAAAGGAAAGCCGCTTCATAAACTCTAATCATTTGGTGATTTAGTGGTGATTTAGTGGTGAGGAGCGGTGATCGGCAGTGATCAGTCGGTTTCCCGGTAATCTACAACCGGCGAGGCTTGGCCGCCAACATAAGATTTCTAGCTATATCTCTTATTTCAGCGCAGAACGCCTACTGTACTAGACTTCAGCCGCAACGTCTGCGACTTTCAAAATCGTCACCGGACCGGCACTGGCGTTTTCGCTTTTGCGGTCTTCATCGCCGTTCTTAGTATTTTCTGATGTAACTAACTGTGGACCGACCGGCAGGAAGAAGGAGAAAGTAGAACCCTGGCCCAGCGCGGATTCGACTGAAAGATGGCCGCCGTGGCGCTCGACTATCTTCTTAACGATCGTCAGTCCCAAACCGGTGCCTTTGATTGTATGAACCTTGCGCTCGACTCGATAAAAGCGGTCGAATATATGCTCCAGACATTCTTCCGGAATACCTATGCCGTTGTCTTTGACGTCGACGCGCACTTCGCTCGTCTCTTTGAGAAAGCGGGCAATGACTGTGATAGTGCCACCGACTGGCGTGTATTTAATGCCGTTGGTGAGCAAATTGATCGCCACGCGCTCAATCGATTCTTGATTGATATTGACCAGTGGCAAGTCTTCTTCGCAATCGAACGCGAGTTCGATTTGTCGATCCTTGGCCATGAGATTGACCGCCCTGAGCGCATACTCGCAAGCTTGCTGAAGGGGCAGCTCCTGCATCTCGAGTTCGCGACTGCCTTCTTCAACCCGACTCAACTCGAGCACGTCATTGACCAAGAACATCAAGCGGTCGGCTTCGTTATCGATAATTTGCAAGAATTCCTTATAAATTTCAGGATCCAGTTTTTCGCCGTGATTGCATAGCGTGTCGACGTAACTCTTGATCGACGTAATTGGTGTGCGCAGTTCATGACTGACATTGCTGATGAACTCGTTCTTCATGCGCTCTAGCTCAGCCTGGCGGGTGATGTCGTGCATGATCATGACCGAGCCGAGAAATTCGTTATTCAAAATGATCGGCGCGATGTTGACTCGCAACACCAGATCTCCCAGATGCACTTGCTGCGCTACCGGTTCAAGATTGCCAGGTGAGACAGAGTCCGTGAAAGCCTGGACGACCTGGCAAATTTGTGGCGAATCAGGACCCTCTGTGCAGAAGACCAGCGGTTTCCCCAATATCTCTTTGGCGTCTTTAGCAAATAATTCGGTGGCGGCGGCGTTGACGATCTGAACTTTATTGTCGCGGTCGCAGACCACGACACCATCGGCGATCGACATCAAAACCAGCTCGAGCTTGTTGCGCTCAGAGATGAATTTGTTCCGCTCAGACATCAATGTATCTACATTTTGTTTGTCGTATTGTTGCAAACGGTTCGACATAGAGTTGAAGGCATTCACTACCTGATCGATCTCTTTGCCGGCTCTCTGGTTCTTGATCTGGTGACCAAAACCGCCGGCAGCAATCTCGCTCGCACCTTGCGACAGAATGCGCAAAGGGTGATTGATTAAGGCGTAATTGGTGTAAAGTCCTGCTGCACCTAGCAATCCCAGAAGACCGAAAATGGTCATCAAGAAATTACGCGTTTCTTTTGGCGTGCCTAAGATCGTAAAAGATTGATTGTCCAGACCGACCCAACAGATGCCGAGCTGCTCGCCATTGCGGATCATCGGCACGGCGATGTTGGTGATCGAGCGGTATTCGGGGGGGCTTTTGTAGACGCCAGGCACTTGGTAGTCCTTGGCGTTTTGCTCCTCATAAATAGGATAAATCTGCCGACCTTTGCTGGGATTCTGTTCCATCTGACTGTTCAGAAGCACTTTGCCGGCGGTGTCGCAAAATACTACATAAGCAATTGCTTTGGTCTTGCCTCGCTCCGTCAGGAAGTAGTTTTTCAAACCTTCCAAGTCACCGTTGTTGGTCAGGGCTTCTGCTCCGCCTCGAGCCAGGGCCTGAGCCAATGCCGTACCAAATTGTTTGACCGACGAGTCGATGATGTCTTGGGTGCGACCCACCCAGACCCAGGCTGTGAAGGTGACGAGAGCCGAAATTGAAATCAAGCCGAGCAAAAGCAGTTGTTTCTGAGCTGATATCCTTCCCCAGGATTGGCGCAGCCTCAAAAGCGTTTTGCTAAACGAAAATGATGAGTTGTTTTGGCTGCTCAATACCTTTACCTGTCTACAACGCTGCGCCACTTGCGGGTCTTTAGATTAATTCGATGATAGCCCAATTTTAGCGAAATTTTTTTTAATCACCAGCATCGGCGCCCCTCCGTTCTCAACAAGCTGCCAGGATTGAGCCACTTTTCTCGGCCGCCGACTCCTCGTAACTACCGCTGGGGCGCAGCTCTGAGATTTGCACTCGAACCTCGAGCGCTCATAAAAAGTACGCTCAGCTCGAGCCAACCTTTGATTCACACGGCTTATAAGGCGACCGTCAGGAGTTTAGCTCTTGGCAATTGGGGGAAAGACTGGGGTCAAGGGGCAGTGGTGCAAGGGCGAGGTGACAGAAACAGGTAACGGAAAGTGTCAGAATCAATTATTCGCACCCTGGAAGAGAAAGTAAGGGCATCCGCTGCTGGCGATGATGCAGGTCGCAATTTCATCGCCAACGGTCCGGATTTCTCTAGCGCCGACGTCTCTCAGTTGGTGAGAAAGTACATCCCGCTTGTGAGACAGATTGCCAGACGCTACAGCCAGTTTACCCCTGACAGCATGGAAGATCTGGTGCAGGTGGGCTCAATCGGGCTGCTCAAGGCCGTCAAATATTATGACCCCAATCGAGCCCGCTCAGCCAGTTTCAAAACTCTGGCGACTTGCTACATACGAGGGGAAATTCGCCATTATCTGCGCGACCACTGCTCGCTCGTGCAAGTGCCACGCAAGCTGACCGAAATGAATGCCCAGCTGACTCAAATCGAAGAGAAGCTGACTAAGAAGTTGGCGCGCACTCCCAGCACGCAGGAACTGGCGATCGCTTCCGGCCATTCGGTAGCGGAGATTCTCGAAGCCCAGCAGTCATGGGAAGCTCGCATTCACTATGAATCATTCGATTCGGTCCCTGAAGAAGAAGACCGTGAGGATCGTCGCAGCCTTTCCGAAATGGTCCCCGACCGCAAATATCAAGATTGGCAGCATGCTTCTGAAGAACGCGAGTTGGTAACGCAGGCTTTGAAGCGCTTGGGCGAACGCACCCGAGAAATTGTTGAATTCGTTTTCTTTTACGACCTTTCGCAAAAAGAAACGGCATCAGTCCTCGGTCTCTCCGAAATGGGAGTTTCGCGCACCGTGCACAGCGCTCTCAATAAGTTGCGCGATATGCTGAAGACCGAGGCGCGCTAGCCAGATTGCTAGTGTTTGATCCGGCTCGGGGCAGCGATTGTAGTTCCGTTTTGGCCGGTACCGAATCTGGTGCGTCGATTTTCAGTGACGTTTTGCTTATCGAAGTGATAGCCGTTCATGCCCGCTGCCCATATACCGAAAGCGGCTTGATATGCGGGACACATGCGTTTATTCATTAAATCGTAATTTTTCGAAGATGCCAATAGTTAGAAATAAGTGAAGGTCTGCTAACATTTTCGAGTTTGCTGATAGCCTCATGTCTGAGGTTGACAGCAGCTCCCAGACCCTTAATTACCATGGTTGGTTAGTTCAAATGTTTACGCATTCAGCCGAAAACCCAGTTCAATTGGAGCACATGGATGCTCGATTGCGCACGATTCTCAAATTCAAACTGCGTGAATTCATTCACCTGAGCCCGTTCTTCCAGGATGTGCAGGTTGACTTGGCAACCCGTGAAAATGTCGCTGCCCGTACAAAGGCATCGATTGTCAAGCTGGAAAACTGCCCTCACAAGAACGGTCGGGCCGTCGTGCGCCGGCAATTGGTTCGCCCTTTTGCCGTTTAGTCGAGCCCGCGAAGCGCTCTGTTTTGGCAGCAACCTTTTGGCAAAAGACCCCGGCTAAATGCCGAGAGGTTTTAAGCCCACTTCTGATTTTTCAGCCCGAAAACCAAGCAGACTTTTGGTTAGATCGCCACCCTGCACAACTAGTTCGTGCAAAGCTTCGTCTACGTGCTTGTCATGCACAACGATGGGATCTGAGTCATCAGCAGCAAACAAAGCCGCTTTGCGGAAAAGCTCTTTGATGAAAGCGGGACTCGCTCCCTTTGTTCGTTCGATAAATTTGTCAGTCTGTTTCAGCTCCAGCGTAAGACCCTCGCTGTAGAGGGCAAAAAGCTGTTTGCGACAATCGACATCAGGCAATGGCACTTCGAAGGTCTGATCGATCCGCCCAGGCCTGGCAGCTAGAGCTGGTTCTAATATTTCCGGTCGATTAGTTGTCAGAATGAACAAAACGTCGGCGTCATTGCGCAACCCATCCATTTCGTTCAACAATTCGAAAAGCATTGAACCGCAAGCGTTTGGGCGAGTTCTCTCTTCGGCGATCAGATCGACATCTTCCAAAATGACAGTGGCTGGCTCCAGTGTGCGAGCTAACGAACATGATTGTTCGATCATTGCCAACCCACGGCCGGTAAGAAGAATGACGGTTCGGTCTGGCATCTGGCCGGCCAGATACATGGCAGTGAGAGTTTTTCCGGTGCCCGGTTTGCCGTGTAGCAAAAGTCCGCGTTTCAAATGACGTTTGGCCGCCAAGAGCGCGGCGCTGTGTTTGGAAAAGCCGATAGTTTGTCGCTCGATGCGATCGAGCAAGCCCTTAGGCAAAATGATGTTGGGACGATCGACTTTGTCTAGACGATGAAATTTGATTTGCATCGAATGCAATTCGTCCATGCCGATTGAAACCACTTGACCGCGATAGATGCTGCGTTTGCGCATCAGTGTGCGGATATCGCTCAAGAAATTTTCTCCGGCCTCGCGCGTCGACCCCATTACTTCTATGGTCGTCTTGGCTCTCAAATGGCGATTGTCGGAGGCTCTGAACAAGACCGCCAGTTTGTCCTTGCCGGTGATCAAGAAGAGCCCCGACTGAACGCAAGTGACACTCTGATCGCCGGCCAACTGCACATTGGTGTATTGAACCGGTCCTTCGCTTACTGTCCCCCTGCCCATCAACCCTGCTTTAGGAGGTGCCACCAGGTCGGCCAGGGTGATGCCCAGGTATTCGTTGGCTGTAACGCCAAGCAGTTCGGATGAGCGCCCCTCTTGCTTGAGATATTCCTCAATCGCGATATAGACGTTGGCGTGCTCATAAGACTCGAACTTCTGAGTAATAATCGGGAAAGTGGCGGGGTTCTCGCCGAAAAGTGAATTCAGCTGTTGGACGAAAACCCCCTCCTGTTCAGGCACATTCGCCGACATCTGATCGAGAAAACCCTTGAAGGAAGCACCGAAATCACCAGGCGTTAAAGTCATAGATGCACCTCGACCGTTTGCAGGCATGAAGGAGACCAGTCTCTAAGCTATATACCGCCTCGAACCCAGCCTTATTCCCATCGATTGCAGCAAAAACAAAATCAGCCTGCTTAAGCAAGCTGACTTTGGCTTCCTGTTTTGGTCGGGACGAGAGGATTCGAACCTCCGGCCTCACCCACCCCAAAGGTGCGCGCTACCCCTGCGCCACGTCCCGGCGCTTAGACATTATAGGATGAAAATCCAGCACGAGCCAGCCAATTCGGGTTAGAGTTGTAAGGTGCAGCCGTCTGAGCGCCAGCCACACGGAGCGCTTATAATAACTCCACCCTACCGTTGACTTAATTTGCAAGACTTGCAAGAGCCATTAGATATAGACCCGCAAGGGCTGTTCAACTTTCCTCTAGATGATTTTCAACTTGAAGCGATCAAGCATCTCGAGGCCGGTCGCAGTGTCGTCGTTTGTGCTCCAACCGGTGCGGGCAAGACTGTCGTTGCCGAATACGCAGTTGAAATGGCATTGCGCAGTAATAAACGCTGCTATTACACGACGCCCTTGAAAGCCTTGTCTAATCAAAAGCTTCATGATCTGCGCCAGAAATATGGTGAAGATCGAGTCGGACTTTTGACTGGAGACATCTCGGTCAATCGAGAAGCTCCGATCGTCGTCATGACCACGGAAGTGTTTCGTAATATGCTTTATGGCACCATCCTTGGTGACGTGAGCAAAAATTTGCGCAATGTCGCTTTCGTTATTCTCGATGAATGTCATTATATGAATGATGCCGAAAGGGGCACAGTCTGGGAAGAGTCGATTATCTATGCGCCGAAAGAAATTCAGTTGGTCGCTCTTTCGGCGACAGTAGCTAATGCTCAAGAGCTGACTACCTGGATCGATGAAACTCACGGCCCGACCAGTTTGGTCTGGTCAGACTTTCGCCCAGTGCCCTTGCGCTTCTATTATTTCGGCGATCGCCATATCTATCCTTTGCTCAGTCCCGGACGCGGTGTTAATACCTTGTTGAAAAGCCGTTTCGGCGTCAAGCGTTCGGCTCACAAAGATCGCAAGAGACGCAGCATCCCTTCCCTGGGAGCTCATCCAGGAGACGTACTGGCCGTGCTCTCGGCCCGTAATATGTTGCCCGCGATTTACTTTCTTTTCTCCAGGCGCGGATGCGAGGAAGCGATGAAAAAGGCTCGCGGCATTCCTCTTTTGAATGTCAGTGAGCAAAGCGAATTGAAAGAAGTGGTCAGGTCTTTCACCAACGATCACCCGAATTTGGCCAACCATCCTCACCTGCCATATCTTCTGGAAGGAATGTCGGTTCACCATGCCGGTATGTTGCCCAGTTGGAAAGCAATGGTAGAAAAGCTCTTCCAGCGCGGTTTATTGAAAGTCGTATTCGCCACCGAAACATTGGCAGCCGGCATCAATATGCCGGCCCGGTCGACTGTGATTAGCTCGATTTACAAGCGTTCCGATGAAGGGCACCGCGAACTGCATGCCTCCGAGTTTCTTCAGATGTCGGGACGGGCAGGCCGTCGCGGCATGGATGAAGTCGGTCATGTCGTGGTTTTACATCATCCTTTTGAACCGGTCGAAGATGCGGCCAAGTTGGCGATTGCGCCTCCCGATCCTTTGTCCAGCCGCTTCACGCCGTCTTATGGCATGGTTCTCAATTTGTTGGAGCGTCATTCTCTCTCCGATGCCAGGGATCTGATCGAAAGAAGTTTCGGCCAATTTTTGATCAATTCGCAACTAGAGCCTCTCTACGAACAGAATATGGCTTGGCAACGTGAATTGGAAAAACTTCAGAGCCCTTTGTGCCCCACCGAAATCGGTGATTTACCGCTCTATGCCAAGCGCTTGGAGACTATTCGCTCCAAGCATAAACAACTCAAACAAATGGAGCGCGGTCTCAAGCACAACGAGCGCGAGGCCGAGGCCCAGAAGACACTGAATGTGGTGCACCAGGAAATCGACGGACTTTTGCAAGAGGCCTATGCCATGCCTTGTCACGGTTGCCCGGTGCAAAAGCCGTGCAGCAAGCAAACCGAGCGAGTGCGTCAGCTGGAAAAACGGATCAAAGAGTTCGGCCGCCGCATCGAAAAAGAAACGACGAAATATTGGCGGACATTTGTGGCACTTTCCGATATCCTGCGGCTCAAAGGGTATCTCGATGCTAACCGCCCGACAGCAATTGGTCGCACCGCTACAGGTATTCGCGGCACCAATGAATTGTTTTTGACAGAGGTCGCTCTCAGCGGCCAGTTGCAACGTTTGTCTCCGGCCGAATTGGGTGCCGTGATTACGGCCCTGGTCACTGAAGAAGGCCGAGTCAATGATGCCGTGCGGGCCCGAGTAAGCCCTCAGGTCGATCTCTCTCTGGAAAATATTCAGCGCATCGGTCGCAATTTGTGGAAGTTGCAGCGCGATTTCGATATCGATACGGCCGTTGAATTCAGTCCTACATTTTCCGGTCTGACCGAGATGTGGGGGCACGGAGCCAAATGGGATGATATTCGCCATTCCACTACTTATGACGAAGGTGACGTGGTCCGGGCATTTCGCCGCACTTTAGATCTATGCCGGCAGCTGATGCGCGCGCCGGGAATGAAAGAAGATCTGGTCGAACTCTGTCGTCGGACCGAAGCTCTTTTAGCTCGCGATGAGGTTAAGGAGGACTTCTGAAGCTGGCTTCGATAAGTCTGTCTGAGCATAAATGTAACTACACCGCTCCGCTCCATATTGACCTTCCGTTCTCTCTAGATGAATAGTGATCGAGCGGCCAGATCTGGCTAGCTCTTTGATCAAACTTGTTTTGGCAGCCAGATTCCAGGCAATTTTTTCCATGTCATCGCGACTGCCTACAGTTTGTTCGGCAACGATTATTTCCATGGCCTGACTGGTTTCCAGCGTCAACCTGTTTTCCAGAGCCAGTTCATGTGTGCGCCACGTCGATGTTACTCTCATACCGTGCTTAGCCAAAATTGATATGACCTTATTCAAACTCAGAACTGCGTAGGCTCGGCTTTCGTCTTCGGTGTCTCGCCTTTCGATTAGCTGCTCGAGCTGCAGTTTGACTTTCCAGCCGGTTAGTTCCGCATCAAAGAGCGAGGTATCTGGTTGATCCATTTCGGCCACTATTTCGAAATTGCGTTGGTGCTCGAATGTGGGAAAGAATGTTCCATATTTATGATTGATCTTCAATTGCACATAGGTTGTGTGCAGATCGCGCAGTTCATCGAGGATGCGCTCGGCTTCGGCCGAGAAGTCGAAACCCGGGCTGTAGCATTCATCGATCGTGCAGTTAGCCTCGCTGTTGGCACGAGAGAAAACGTAAATCGCCTGGTCGGCTTTTCGATTGTCGTTGTTCATGCCGGGCACTTTGTCTTCGACTATGGTCGCCATTCGCCAGGACTCCACCTGGTTGAGCCGGCGCAAAAGAGTCGTGGCTGCGTTGAGCGAACCATCAAATTCAAAGCCAACAAATAAGTCGAAGCCATATTTTAGTTGCATGGAAACACCCGCCCGAGCTATTGCCGATCCCAAAACACCTGTGACGTGTTGTCTGTGGGATTAGATTAGGGCATTGTTGTCAAGTTCCCAATATCCAGTTTGGCAGACCAAAACCAGTCCAATTGCGTTTAAGCCTGAATGGACGAATTGATCGAGGTTATATCAAGAAATAATATGACTCGGCGCGACCAGCGTTCATTGGGGAAATCACTAGACGTTGGCGATCGCCTGACCTATTGGTGCGCGGTTACGTGCACAGGGCAATAATGTGCGAAACCACTTCGTCGATGCGCATATTGTCTGTCAGTATCAGAACGGCATCCTCAGCCATTCGCAGAGGTGCGATGGCGCGATTGCTGTCGCGATGATCGCGTTCGATTATATCTTTGAGAATGACCTCGTACTCGACTTGCTGTCCCATCGCTTTCAATTCTCTGAAGCGGCGTTGTCCGCGAACTTCCGGCGAGGCCGTCAGGAAAATTTTGATATCGGCATCGGGCAAAACGACTGTTCCGATATCTCGTCCATCCAGAACGACTCCACCAGCCCGAGACATATTGCGCTGCTGTTCGACAAGATAAGCACGCACAGCCGGAATAGTCGAAAGTGGGCTGACTAGCCTGGTGATTTCTTCGGTGCGAATGTGCTTGGTGATTTCTTTGCCGTTGACGAAAACTCTGGCTAGTTGATGCGAGGATTTGTCACCCGGTTTGAGGAGAATCTGGGCGGTGCGAACAATTTCGATGATGCCCGGCTCGTCATCGATTTTCACCTGATTCTGCACGACCAGCCAGGTTAGTGCTCGGTACATGGCGCCGGTATCAATGTATAAAAAGCCGAGTTGATCGGCGATTAGTTTTGCTACAGTCGACTTGCCGGCCCCTGCCGGGCCGTCAATGGCGATCTTCAAATTCGTCCGCGGCGGCGAATTTGGCTTGATCGTATCCACGGACTGGCCTTCACTCGTAAGCATTTTTTGACTCGCTGGATTGGCGGCTAACGGGCACTACAGTCGTTCAGTCTCCAACTCAAGGATAATGCCTGTACTAATGTTTGCCCAGAGTTTAATTGTTGGATTGAGACTTTTGTTATTGTCTACCGCCGAGCAATTTATCGAACCATTCACCGAATGTCGGCGGTTTGGGTGCATTCTGGGCCGCCAAGGCTTGCGCCGCCGCCAGATCCATGCCGGTATCGAGCGCTTTGGCAATATTGATTATTTCTTCTTCTTCGGGAAATCGATTAAGAGCCTTTTTGGAAAAGATCAGTTGCTTGCGATCTTCAACTTCGAATACGCCGCCACTAGACTGCACTAGCTGGGCGCTTTCGGAGAGTCTTTCTTCTAACTGGGCTGCCAACCTGACAGCGCGTTGCTTGTAGCCTCAAGCACCGCAATAAGTTATGCGAAAACGACTGATTTGATCTGTTGAACTATCTGGCATTGGGCTTCCCTCTTTCATAATGTTATCGCTAAATCTTGAAAATGTGCGATCGAAAAGGCAGACTTTTGCAAGCCTGCCTTTCGTGCAATTGGCTTTGATTTACTTGAGCAGTCTTTGTTCGACCGCTGCCCAATCGATGTTGCTGAAGAACGCTTCAATGTACTTGCTGCGCTCCGACGGCTTGTAATCGAGAAGGAAAGCATGCTCCCAGACGTCCATGACGAGAATAGGTTGGAAACCGGCGACATTGCCTTCTTCGTGTGAGCTGATCCAGTGATTGGACAAGGCTTTGGTGAATGGATCCTGGAACAGAATCGCCCAGCCCACACCACGCATGGCGCCAACTTTCATGAAGTCATTTTTCCAAACTTCGATTGACGAGTAGGTTTCTACGATCGTGTGGCCCATGGTCGAGCCTTCTTTCAATTCGGAACCGCCTGCTTTGAGGTTGCCGAAATAGTATTCATGCAAACGCATGCCGTTGTATTCCCAGCCGTAGCGACGCTTCAGTTCAGAATATTCGGGCGTGCCGCTCTGGTTTTTTTCGGTCAGATCGACAACCTTTTCGTTCAGTCCGTTTGTATTTTTGACATAGCCGGAATAAAGAGCTAAATGGATTTCCAGTGTCTTATCGGATATGCCGGTCAAGCCCTTCAGATGGCTGAAGTCTTTTTCGACGTAAGGCTTGTATTGAATCTTGTGCTGTAATGTCATGCCGCTCTCCTATGAAGGACAGTATTGAGTCTGGACGCAGTTCTTAGCGATAATTCATACCATAGATCCTGTCTGTAATTGCCAACCTTCAGATTAAACACAAGGTTTGGCGTTGATAAGTGATCTTTCGAGACTGAAACTCAGCTGGCCCCGACTGTTCACAAGTGGTAGCTGTGCCACCATCTGCGGTGTCGCTTATTTTTTTGATTTCGATTTGGGCATCAAATCGTTCAATTTGTTTTTCCGCCTTCTAGAAGCCTGACTTTCTTCAGGCTCGTCGCCCTCGGCTGCGGCAGCTTCCGGTGGCTGGGGAGCGGGTGGCGGTGCCGCAGACTGGTTGGGGTTGCCTTGCCAGGGCATGCCGTCACCTGGTTGAGCAAATACTGCTTGCTGCGGTTGAGTTTGAGTTGATATTGCTTCGTGATCAGGCTGGTTCTGTGCGGGAGTAGTTGCCGGTGCCGGCCAGGGAGTCTGAGACTGAGCGCTATTGGCCCACGAGGTTGCTTCGGGCTGCAAGGTGCTGGGCGAAAATCCTGGCTGTGTGGGGGCTTGGGGCGGAACTTGCGCCTCTACCTGGGAAAAACTTTGCCAACCCTGTTCAGGGGCTAACGAATTTTCGGGAGGCTGATTTTGGGGCAATGGTTGAGTTTGATTTCGGTCGAGCGCATTTGCGTATCCTGATCCTGAATTGACTTGCGACAGGGG
>CAJCHQ010000827.1 GCA_903970295.1 Bryobacterales bacterium | reverse complement strand
TGATGCGATCGCGTGCGCCGTCAGGGGTCATAGTGACTGCAGAATGAGAGCTAATTTTGATTCCACTTTCAAAGACTGATCCGCTGTTTGCGCCTTCAGTTTAGCGTGCAATTCCGGTAAGTCTTCGCATTTCCAGATTTTCCGCAAAACTTCAAGGTATGAATCCCGATTTGTCTTTGTCTCGGCGACCAATCTCTCATGCGCCTCCTCGCCGCCCCATTTGGCAAGCAAAAGATGTAACCAGGCGCGGCATTCGGCATTTTCTTCAGAGCTTAGAAGTGTCTGGGCGAGAGCCAAATCGGCTGCAGAAAATCGTCTGAATGCAATTTGACAAGCCAATCGACGTTGCCAACTACGGTCGCTTTTAAAAAGCGACATCAGCGTTTCATTAAGCGAGTCTTCTCCCGGTGCGTCAGTCTGACCATCCTCATGCATACCCGCATCCGCATCCGCATCCGCATTCATTTCTCCTTTTTCCGTTTCTTTTTCCTTTTCCTCATCTTCTTCTTTTTCTTCTTCCTGTCGCAAATATCTGGCCAGCTTTCTGGCTAGATCCAGATTGACGCCACCGATCAGTAGCCCCAGAGATTCGGCATCGAGATCGCCGACTTTTTCTACACCAATGACGGTGCCTGCACACATGACCAGAATGCGATCGCAAGTATCGAGCAGCTCTTGCAGATCTGGTGATATCAAAGCTACCGCTTTATCTGAGTCAGCTGCAGCTTGTAACTCTTTTAAAATTCGTTGCGTCATCGCCATGTCCAGTCCGGCTGTGGGATTAACTGCCACAAATAGCTTGGCGGCATTATCCAATTCTCTTGCCAAAACCAGGCGCTGTAAGTTTCCACCGGAAAATGACGAACAGAGAGCGTCTGGATCTTTAGGTCGCAAATCGAATTGTTTGATTCTTTCGATTGTTTTTTCGCGAATGGGTTTGCCTTTCAAAAATGGTCCGAAGCCAAACTCGGCTTGATGCAAGTCACGCAGCATCGAGTTTTCATTCGCCGACATCGAGCCAATCGTACTGATCTTTGCATCGGCGGGGACGTAGCCGCCGCTGGTTTTGGCCTGACGCAGTTTCGACCATGGCGCCTTTTCGCCATCGATTTGCAATGTACCAGCTTGAGGTTGCAGGTGTCCGGTCAAAATTGCTGCCACCTCTTCTTGCCCACTACCGACAACGCCAGCAATGCCAAGCACTTCTCCTGCGAATAGATCCAAATCGAGAGCATGGATGCGTCTGCTTGTCGCCGATGGAGGCACGAAGACCTGGCGCATGCTGATATGCGGAACCGAGAGAGGAGCGAGGCGTCGCTTTTCCGGTTGCGGTTTGACTGCGCCTACCATTAAACGCGCCAATTCATTAGCTTGCATCTTGCCGGTATCGATCGTTGCGATATGTCTGGCATTTCTCAACACTGTAATGCGCGAAGAGAAGCGTAGTATTTCTTCGATATGGTGGCTGATCAAAACAACAATTTTGCCATCTCGGGCGAGCTTTTGCGCTGTCGAGAGAATATCTTCCGCTTCGAAGGCCGCGAGTTGAGAGGTCGGTTCGTCGAGAATGAGAATATTGGCGTCGCGCCAGAGGAGCTTTAAGATTTCCACTTTCTGTCGTTCGGCGACGCTGAGAGTGGCCACAGCTTTCGTCAGGTCAAGCTGTATGCCGATTTTTTTCGCCAAATGTTGCAAGCGTTGCGACTGCTTTTTCTGGTCAAGCAGAAGTGGCTGGCGTTCATCGCCCAGCAATACATTTTCGACAACCGTCATTGATGGCACCAGCGTGAATTGCTGATGGACCATGCCTATCCCCAGGCGCCTGGCTTGAGAGGCAGATCTGAGAAGGACTTGCTGACCATCGATGAGAACTTTGCCCTCGTCTGGCTGGTATTGACCGCAGAGAATTTTCATCAGGGTCGATTTGCCCGCACCATTTTCACCAAGTAATGCGTGCACACCACCGGCGGTGAACGAGCAAGTGATCGCATCATTGGCCACTACCTTGCCAAATCTCTTGCTGACTGAATCAAAAGCAATCGTGCTTACCCTCGCCGACTGACTCGACTGACTGACCGGCGATTGCCGGATGTTCAAGTGTTGACCGAGCGCGGGTGCCCCTGCCTCTGTCAAATTGTTAACCTCGAGTGTAGACGGTTTCTCAGTATCGATAATCACACTGCTTCCTGGTCTTTTCAATGGGGAATCTACCATCAGCCAGGGCCAATCGGTAGGTCCCCCAAAATGCTAAGCTAATCCCTCCAGGCTATGGTCCATAGAACGTGCGTCGTGATGGAGGTCTTTGATGCAGCACTTGTTGCAAAAACAAGCTCGTGCACTTTTAGAGGCGATCGCTCCGGTCAACAACGCATCGCCCCCAATCTCAATGCCACCACTCAGCAAATTGCCGACATGTACTGGTTCGTCCCCGGTGTCGAAGGCGCTCTGCCCAAGAAATAATCTTCGTAAAGGCTCCGCAATCGAGCAAACCTGTTTCCATGTACGGTCAGGGAAAGGGGTTACGATTTTGGGGTTGGGTGGGTCTGGCCAAAATCGTGACCCCTTTCCCGAGCCCTTCCCGAACCCGCCCCTTCTCACTTGCCAAGCTATTACCCCGATGAGCACCCGCGAACAAATCCTAGTCGAGCAAATCAAAGAGTGGACCGGCGGCAAATTCATCGGTGACGACTGCGCGCTCCTCCCCGGGCAACAGCTCATCACCGCAGACAGCCTGGTCGAAGGCACGCACTTTCTAACCTCGCTCAGCTCGCTTGAAGACATCGGCTGGAAAACGGTCGCCGTCAATATAAGCGACATAGCCGCCATGGCTGGTCGTCCGCGGTACCTGCTGATCAGCCTGACTCTGCCTCGACTCTTCAGTCGCGAGCAATTCAACCGCTTGTACTCAGGCATCATCGACTGTGCAAGCACCTACCGTACCCGCATTGTCGGCGGCGACCTGACCACTGGTCCGAATCTAGTCTTGAACGTAACTGCCCTGGGCGACGTCCACGAAAGCGGCTGCATGCTGCGCTCCGGTGCTGCCGTCGGCGATATAGTGGTTGTCACCGGCAATTTCGGCGCCAGCATTGCCGGACTCTGGTATTTGAAACACGCTCAGATGAGCGCCGTCACTCGCAGCGCACCGCGCTTCACTCATTGCTGCGAGACGCACCGCCGACCGCAAGCGCGTCTGAATGAAGCCTGGGAGCTCGTCAGCCGCACCCGGGGAAGAGGAGCATTGATGGATACAAGCGATGGCTTGGCTGACGCCCTCGACCAGATTTCCAGAGCCAGCCATGTCGGCATGGATATTGATTTGCTAAGAGTGCCGATACACATCGAAACAGCGCGATTGGCTTCGGAAGCGCGCATCAATCCATACGATTGGGCACTTTATGGTGGCGAGGATTATGAATTAGTCGGCTGTGTCCCGTCTGAAATCTGGGACAATTGGGTCGGGCAGCCGGAAAATCCCTTTACTGCCATCGGCAAAATTAAGGCATCTGCCGGCGTCAATTTGCGACTCGGCTCGAAAGCCGGACCTGAGCTGGACCCAGCCAAGTGTTTTCAACAAATAAACTTTTGACCCTCTCTGGAGCCAAAGAAAATGCCAGTGAAAGATCTTGAAAATGACACAGCCAATCGAGTTTTGAATGGCAAAGAAGTGGCGGCCAGCGTGCGCAAGCGTCTCGCCGAGCGAACCGCTGTTGATCGCGAACAGGGCAAAAGAGCCCCCGGTCTGGCTGTGGTTCTGGTCGGCGATGATCCGGCTTCCGCCCTCTACGTGCAGGGCAAGATCAAGGCTTGCAAACAGGTAGGAATCGAAAGTTTTTTCCATAAATTTGCAGCGACAGCCAGTTCCGCTGAAGTCAAGCAATGCGTCCAAGCGCTCAATCAAGACCCTTTGGTGGACGGTATTCTAGTCCAGTTGCCTTTACCTAAACAAATTTCAGCCGACGAAGTATTAGCGCTTTTGGCCCCCGATAAAGACGTGGATGGCTTGACCGCAATCAGCATGGGTCTTTTGATGGGCGGCAAACCGGGCTTGCGGCCCTGCACACCGTCGGGTATTGTCGAGCTGCTCGATTATCACAAAGTGCCGATCGAGGGCAGTCGGGCTGTGGTCATCGGTCGTTCCAATCTTGTCGGCAAGCCAATCGCCTTGCTGCTCATGCAGCGCAATGCCACAGTCACCATGTGTCAC
Organism: Bryobacterales bacterium; assembly: GCA_903970295.1. The sequence continues at coordinate 3,680 of CAJCHQ010000827.1, read as the reverse complement.
AGCCGCACCCAGGGGCTTGATGAAATTTGCCGAAACGCCGACATTCTGGTTGTTGCTGCCGGCAAAAGAACATTTGTCAAAGGCAGTTGGATCAAACCGGGTGCCTGCGTCATTGACGTTGGCATCCATCACGACAAAAGTGCAGAGGGTGAATCTTCGATTGCCGGCGATGTCGATTTTGCTGAAGCAGTCAACGTCGCCGGCTTGATTACGCCGGTCCCTGGCGGTGTCGGTCCGATGACGATAGCTATGCTTTTAGCCAACACACTGACGGCCTATGAGGAGCACCTCAAAGCTGAGTCCAGTCATTGATGCAATCTATGGATGAAGGCACCGCCAAATCTGCCCCCGACAAAGCCGCTTCCAAGCGCCGCTTACCTCTCTGGGCAAGGGCGATTGTCGCTTTCGTAGTGGTCGTATTTGGCGCTTCGACGTACGGAGTGTTTCGCCTGGCCGACGCAATTGGCATCATGGCCAGAGATGCTATCGATCCCCAAAAGATGCCAGGTGTTGCCGCCGACATCGGAGAATTTCCCAAGCCGCTGCCAGCCGGTTACAAGTATGAGTATGCGTCACGCTTGCCTGTGCCGACTGTACAGGTAAGCCATCAACCTGATAACCAATTAATTCAATTTTTGTGCTATCCCAATACCGGTGACGATGACCCCGAGTTTTTCCTCAGTCGGGCTATCGATTTGAGCGACACAGCTTTGCCCAGCATGGCGCCGAATAAGATTCACTCCGTTAAGTCGAAGGGTGAAGAAGTCATCGACAAGCGCCGGATGGCGTATATTGTGGGTGAATTCTATGATGAGAAAAAGAAGAGCGTCGAGGGTTTGATTGGCTGCATTTGCATTAAAGAAAAGCGCAAAACTATTCTTATCTATGCTCTTGAACCCTCCGGTACTCCGTACAATTTGCCAGTGACCATGGACTTGTTGAAAAGTATCAAGAGCTTTGAGATTGCGACAAAAGGGGATTTAAATGAGTGAAGCCGTACACAGTGATCCAGCGAAAAAGTGGCTATTTTTCTTTTTTGTTTGTTTTGGCATGACGGTATTTGCCATCGGTGTATTTGCCCTGTTTACGTATAAAGTCGATGCTCCTGAAGCGCCGGCGTCTGGTGGGCATGGCATGATACTGCCCGAGCAGAATCCGCAGGCTCGTCACTGGATCGCTTGATCCACGCCATGCCTAACGCGGAAACCTTATCTATCGGTACCGAGCTTCTTCTCGGTCAAGTGCTCGATACCAACTCGCAGTTTCTCGCAGTCGAACTGGCAAAACTTGGTATTGATAGTTACTTTCGCACAACCGTAGGTGACAACAAGCCGCGCGTCAAAGATGCCATTAGAATCGCTCTCAATCGAGCTGACGTCCTGATTACAACTGGCGGTCTGGGTCCCACTGCCGATGATCTGACGACTGAATGTCTGGCGGAATTTTTTGCATCCGAATTGATTTTCGACGAGGCAGTTTTCGCCTACATCAGTGCGCTTTTCCGCGAGCGCAACTTCCCTATGCCCGAGAGTAATCGCAAGCAAGCTTTGCGACCGGCTGGTGCCGATATCTTGCCGAACCCGGCTGGAACCGCACCAGGACTGATTTGGCGTTTGGACAAAAAAACTCTCGAGAAAGCCTCGATCGATAATCCTGAGCGAGAGCGAATCATTCTCACATTTCCCGGTGTGCCGCGCGAGTTGAAAGCGATGTGGCGTGAAACTGCCGCACCATTTCTGCTCAAAACCTACAGCTCAGGCACACTCTGGTCTCTTGAGCTTAAACATTACGGCATCGGTGAATCGGCATTGGCCGAGCAATATGCACATCTTTTGGAACAAGCAAATCCGACCGTGGCACCATATGCGGGGCATGGAGAATGTCGCTTGCGTGTCACGGCCAAGGCTGCGGATGAAGATCAGGCGAGGCGCATCGCTGAACCGGTGATCGAAGAAATTCGCAAGGGCAGCGGACATAAGTGCTATGGCGTCGATGACGACACGCTCGAGTCGGTAGTAGGAAAGTTGTTGACTGAACGTGATTTGAAATTGTCGCTGGCTGAATCCTGCACCGGTGGTTTAGTCAGTCAGCGCCTCACCGATATCCCCGGCAGCTCCAAGTACATTGGTCTGAACGTCGTCACTTACTCTAATTCTGCCAAGACTCAGCTGCTTGGGGTAAGCGAAAAAACTCTGGCAGAATTTGGTGCAGTCAGTGCAGAGTGTGCAAAAGAAATGGCTCTTGGAATTTTGCGTTTGAGCCGGGCGGATATCGGTTTGAGCGTCACAGGAGTGGCTGGACCGGATGGCGGCACGCCTGAGAAACCAGTTGGTTCTGTCTATCTCGGACTGGCTGCGAAAGACTTTTACGCTGCCCATACACTCAAGCTTGGTCTGAAGTCGAGCCGTTCCGAGATTCGTTTTCGCACCGCCAATGAGGCACTGAATATGGTGCGCCTCTATCTCTTGGATCAGAATCTGCTCAAAGTCGTGGCTCGCGCATCTCAAGTAAAGAGTTAAGGAAAAGGCGATCCTTTGTCGGGTCGGCTCGATTTAGTTGGCTGTCAACCTGCCGATAATATCTTTCCCGGCCAAGTGCCCTCCTGCCGGCTGCGCCGGCTGCGGCAAACACCATACAGCTTGGGCACCCTACCCGCTTTTTCGGATAAAAGATATACTTGTGTTGAGCCCAGTTCGCCTCAAAATAAAGGCTTATAGTTATGCCAAGTGATCCGTGGAAGGACGACAAGCAAATCATCAAAGACAACGCCTTCCACCGGCGAGTCTCTAACATCCGTCAGCAGACGCAATGGAATATCAACGAGCAAGAGGCTCTAGATATGTTGCGCAACCCGGCTGTGGCAAAGAGCATCTTTTCGCCCGAAGACGCCGTGCGTGAACTGAGTGACGACGAAGTCGACATGAGAGCCTTTTACGACCGCGAAACTCCGACGTACAATTTTCGCTATTTGATTCGCACGATCCGGCGAGAACTGACTCGCTCCATACGCTACAAACGTAATGTCTCGCTGCTTGTTGTTCTGGTCGACAACTTCAAAAAAATCGGGCAGGAATACGGCATGCTTGCCGTCGATTCCATGATTGGGGCCGCATCGGAAGCGCTCATTAGCAGCTGCCGGTCTGATGTTGACATGGTTGCTCGTTATGGCGAAGACCGCTTCCTCGTGCTTTTGCCAGAAACTCCCGGCAAGGGTGCATCTGTACTGGCTGATCGGATTCGCAAGCGCTTCGAGGCCATTTCAATTCCCCATCAATGGAATGCCATCCGTGTGTTCGCCTCGATCGGCATTGCCCATTTTCCTGGCCATGGCACCGATATGGAATCTTTAATCGCTCAGGCCGACCTGGCCGCAGAAATCGTAGCCGAGCGCGGTGGCAATGCCGTCAGCTTTGCCATGGAATTGATGGATGAGTCTGTATCATGAGACATTAGTGAAAAGAGCAGTTTCACTACTGTTACTTTGTTTATGCACCGCTCTTCCCGGTCAGTGTGAAGAAACTGCCAAGCCCGCGGCGACCACTGATAATGCAGCTGACCGACCACTGCGTAAGCCCGTCGATGATGGCTATTTCAACGGCGCGCACACCAAGATTCCAACTGCTGATTTGCTCGACCAATGCCTGGAGTTCGAGAATGCCGGGCAATTCCGGCAAGCCGAT
>CAJCHQ010000826.1 GCA_903970295.1 Bryobacterales bacterium | reverse complement strand
AGCCAGGAACCTTACGCACTGATCCAGGGTGAGGGCGGTTGATGCTTGCAATACACAGCCTCAGTAAGCACTTTACGGGTGACCGCAATGTCGACGCCGTCAGTGATGTCAACTTCGCGCTCGAAGCCGGTCGCTTCCTAGCCATTGTCGGTCGTTCAGGTTCGGGCAAATCGACGCTGCTAGGCATGATTGGCGGCATCAGTCGTCCGACAGCTGGAAGCATCATCATCGACGGGATCGAACAGTGGAGCCTTTCCGACAATGCGCATGCTGATTTGCGCAATCGCAACATCGGTTTTGTCTTCCAGTTTGCCAGCTTACTGCCGACTCTGCGCGCAATCGATAATGTTGCCCTGCCTGCCATTGTCGGCGGTGCCATGGACAAGCATCAAGCTTATGCACGCGCCCGCGCCCTCTTGTGTCGCGTCGGGCTGATGGATCGTCTGGATTCTTATCCGGGCACGCTTTCCGGGGGAGAGCAGAGACGCGTCGCCATTGCCAGAGCACTGATCAACGCTCCTCAATTGCTTCTCGCAGACGAACCAACAGCAGATCTCGACGAAGAAACGGAAGCGGAAATTCTGAATCTCCTGGTCGACATTCAGCAAACTTACAAATTAACTCTGATTGTCGTCACCCATAACCGGGCGATTGCAGAGCGGGCAGACAAAATAATCGAAATGAAAAATGGTGTCGCAACCCTTGCGGACTCGCGACTGACTGACCCTGCAAACGATAAAGAAGCTGTTCAGATTGAAAAGGGTGCCGAATTTAAGCCAGAAACCACCAGCGATCCAAAGCAGCTCGATACGACCGACTTAAAACACATATTCGAAATTCCGCCCCAAAATACTTCTTTCGAGCCAGTCACACTCGGGAAAGGTATGGATCGATTCATCGGTCGCATAGTCATGGCGGTAGTGCCTGTAGTTCTATTTGCGTGGCTGGTCAATTGGGCTGTTGCCTTCTACGAAGACCGTACCATTTCAGCCAAAATTGACGCTCAGTCTGCCCTTGAAACAGTTGCTATGGAAAATCTGCGTGCAGACATCAAAGATATAGTCTCGGGACCAGGCAACAGTTACACGGTCACGATCAAGCTAGGCAAACTGCCGAGCAGCCCGCCGATCTATGTTATGTCGCCGACTGTGCGCGCCTTTGTCCAGGTAGGGACTAACTGGCAAGAAATTCCGATCAAGCTCAAAGCCGCAACAACACAACAAGTGCTGAAAGTAACCGGCGACCAGTTCTACGAATACACGATCGAGCCCGATGTCAAAGGATACTCGGAGTTGCTCCCATACTACATGCACGTTCGTTTTACTAACGACATGCTGGTCAGCCCAGATAGTCAACCCAAGGATGATTTAATCGAACGGAACGACAGTTATTACGTTTACTTGAAACCTCATGATATCGACGATCAGAAGATTCTCGATAAGTTGAAATTTCCAGGCGCTCCGCCCGTCTTCATATCGATGCCGCCGCATTAAATCAAAAAGTATATTTGCTGCCGACTTGCGACGGCACAACTACTTCCTCACCAAAAGCGTTGACCAGTGCTACGAGGGCTCGCCAACCAGTGCAATGGGCGGGCACCACATGTGTGGGTCTGAACCTCTTCATGCTGTCGACAGTCTGAGCCATGATTTTCTCCAACGATCCGACCAAATGTAATCCGCCAAACGCACAATATAGGGGTACGCCCCCGAACACTTTTTTCGCATCTTCAAGTACATTTATGATGCCCGCATGGGAACAGGCGCTGAAGACCACAAGCCCCTTATCTTTTAGATTAACGGCGACATAACGTTCGTCCATCAGCAGCGGGTCCGATCGCCAAGCTGACTTTGCATCGTCCCGGCACATATGATCGACCCGCCCTTTTTCGAAACTCGTCACGCGGGGAATCTCTCCACTGAGGTAAAAGAATCCATCCAGCAGAGTACGTTCATCTGGCTTATTGACGACAAGGGCGCCATGTTTAGCTAGCACCGCTGGGTCGGGAACGCCTACAAAAGGCACGACACGCCCATCAGCCAACTGTGCACCGCGTTCGAGAAACATGCCAGGGTTGACATGGCACTTCACTGTACGTTCGCCACCACTAGTTATTTCATCAAGAGCCGCAGTCAAGCCTCCCATATGATCCCAGTGGCCATGCGTGACGGCAATTTCCTCGACCTCGGTCAGGTCGATACAAGATTTTTGCTATTTCGCACGAACATTGCACCTTCCGGTCCGGCGTCGAAAAGCAGCTTATGTACTTTACCGTCAGCCGCATGGCCGGTTAGGAGCAACGACAATCCCAGCTGTGCACAACAGAGAGTTTCACCAGAGAGCTCTTTACTACCAGCATCCAAGACGTTTTTGAACTCAGGCGACACAAAAGATGGTTTGCTGGAGTAACTGTCTGTCTGATTATCGATCAGAACATCTACAACAAGCTTATCGAGTTGTTGCAATGATGGCATGACGTAATTTCCTCTCGAGAAAACTACCTCAAGATAGCACAGGGATACGCTGCTCTAGATAAATCTGTATTCGTAGTTACTTGCCCCCAGAGCCCAACCAGCCCACATCCATTCTCTGCTGCGTAACTACATTGACGATTTCCACTCGGTGACCGTGCCGAATTACTCGAGCTGGAGCGCCATAAGATTCTAGGTGGATTTGACGAATCAGAGCTCGAGCGCGGTTCGGATCATCTTGCACCATTCCTGCGAGTTCAGTGACAGCTCCCTGCATCGAGCCGGTATCGCCGCGGCGCAGGTCCGCAGAAACTTTGTCGGCCCGGCTGTAATCATCGTCGTTCAGCGTCACAGGTTCTGATGGCCGAGGGGGGCTTTCCGCTTGACCAACGACTTGTCCTAGGGGTTGCGGGGATTGTTCATAAGGAGTCCAACTATCACCGCCAAGGCGGCCCACTGCGGCTGTCTCATTCGTCACCGCATTGTGCACAAATACAACGTCATCTTGGATCACGAGTGACGCGGGAGCTCCTTGTGATTCGCAGTTCACCCGTCTGATTATATTCAAGGCCTGCTGAGGATCGTCTTGAACAACGCCCCGCAGTTGGTCGACGGCTCCTTGCATCGACCCGTGGTCGCCTCTCCACAAATCACCAGATACTTTGTCCGCTCTTTGATCAGCCGCGCTCGTCATATTTGATACCCTCGCATTCGTAGTGATTTAAATGCTATGAGCACTTTGGGTCAAATTCGGGGCGTCGAGGCGTGTGGCAGACTAATCTTGTTGCAACATCATCATCCTTAATTCATGGTCCGATTTCGGCTCAGCTGGGCTGAGTTCGGTAATTCGGGCAAAGACTATCTCGGCTCTACTCTTGTCACCCGAGTCCTGCAAAAGCAAATATTGATTGATCAAATTCGCATACAAATTATCTTTCAAGCCGAGTTCCGTGAAACTTTTTTCCCCTTCCCTGTAATAACTGAGTGCAAGCCTCTGATCGCCGAGTCGGTTGTTGGTATCACTGGCAGTGCAGGAGCGCAGGTAATAAACCAATCCCAGGTTATTCAAATCACGAGCAATACGACGGCGAGAAATCGGCTTGGTTAGCCGATCGTATTTAAGTACCGATTGATAGCAGTAAATAGCTTGATTGAGATCCGAAAGGTCGACCTTCAAACTGGCTAAGGCTTCTGCCGTTTGAATATATTTGGGGCCTTGACTCGCGTCATGCTCATACCGTTGCCAGTCTTCGGTCAATATTTTCTCGGCGTCGAGATTGTAACCTTCAGCGCGCAGAACTTTGACCAATCGCTGACGACGAACAAATACTTGATCGCCAGTCTCACCCGGCTGCGGCTTGGTCAAAGCGATATCTTGATCGACCAAGTCGTACCAATAGCGCGAATGCGGTTTGTCATTCATGAACAGGAAGCTTTGGAAAATGCCAAAGCAGAGCAAGACGCCAATCACCATAGGCATAACGAGCTTCATATCGCCACGCCCGGTGTCATTCTGGCGGAGCTGGAGGTGGGGCGACTACATTGTTGGCAGCAGCACTGGCGGGAACCGATGAAGCCGGTGCCGCACTAGTTGCAGCGGGCGCTGTAGACGCCGCTGCCGGAGCCGCGGAGTGAGCGGCTGGCGCAGCACTGGAAGCCGCGGGGGCAGTAGTATTTGCAGCCGGGGCAGGG
>CAJCHQ010000825.1 GCA_903970295.1 Bryobacterales bacterium | reverse complement strand
CTACTGGTTTGGCATTGGTTGGCTTCGAGCCGTGAAGAGAATCGGCAATCGCGATATTTTGGTACGGAGCAAGGAGTGTGATTATGCTCAGTAGGGTCCGCAGCGTATTTTCAATGGCATGATCATGAGCAGAAAAGTGAGATGTTTTGCTGTTATACCAGAATCTAAAGTTTCAGTGCATCCCATTGGTTCTGGCAACATTTCCGACTGGCGAAGGGATCGAACCTTTGTTAACAGTTCGCGAGGGATGGGGAACTCAATTTCTGGACCTCCGTCCCTAGCTGGACAACAAGTTCCTAAAGTAAGGAGATATCCATAATGACTTTGAAACAAAATTTGGTTATTGCGGCTGCAACATGTTTGGCCGCTGCTATTCCCGCATTGGCCGATGAAGTTTCCGCCAGTTCTACCACCGTATCTGGCGATGGAATGGGTACTGAAACTCATCAAACTTCCTCCACTACTTCGGCCGGCGGCGCAGCCGTTGAGACCAACTCCAGCAAAACCGATGTTCTGGTTCCCTCGGGCATGACTTCAGTCAAAACCAAAACCACTGAAATCAAACCAACCCCTAGCAGCACTACAGTTCAAACCACCACTAAGAAGAGCTTCTAACGAGGCACTCCGTGTTTGGTGAAATTAGAATGGGCGAGCGCACGGTGCTCGCTCATTCTGCGCATAGAGTGATGCTTTTTCAGATTGTGATTACGGTGCATGACAACATCAAATGCTCTGACTGCTTGACATGGTGTCAATGAATGTTTTTTGTCAAGCGGATATCTTTGTTTATGCTGGCTACGGGATCAAGGCTAAGGTGTCGCCTAGACCGTCGGCAGATTGAAATGCCGTGAGGTGGTCTGCGCCAATGATGCGATCTGGAGAGCAATGACTGAATCATTTCTTTTATATATAGTCGACGAGGATGCCCTTCCCACTGAGCTGGATACTTTATCCGATGAGGAAAAGTACAATGTTTTGGTCGGAGCAGTAGAGTCAGAAGGCATCCTTCACACATCTGTTGAAATGACCCTTGATGACTTTGTTGACGCGGTCGAAACACTTGACGAGCATTTTGGCAAAGAGCAATTTCTATCGATTTGCGCCATGAATAATTCTCCTTTCGATGTTCTTGGAAGAAACAGCGAGTGTCCATTTTTTGGTTATTTCAGCCCGGGAGACGTGCAACGAACTTTCAATATCCTTGACGGCATTCTTGAAGACGACGTCGACATTATCGAGAGTTGCGAAACGCATTCGGAAGTTTTTCAAGCTTTGCGCTCGGTCACCATGGAAGCCGTTGAAACCGGCTCCGCTGTAGCGGTTATACACGGGTGAATTCGCTTTTTGATGCGAGCTTCCGCTAGCGCGGCACGAGCGGTCAACGACCTTTCCAAGTGTACCATCTCACGATCACTCAGCACCGTTAGTGGTGCCTGGTGACATTTCGTCTTGTGCCGCTACATCAGCGCCGAAATAGATTTTGGCTGCCTGTTTGACAATCTCATAGACTGGTGGTTCGCGCAAATTGCTCATTGCCACGATTACCGTTTTCGACTGTGGAAAGATCAAGATTGTCGATGCCATCCCGGGAATGCCGCCATTCATGCCAAGTTGATACTGGTTGCCGTAGGCCGGTGCATGCTCCTTTGCGCCCCAGCCGAAAGCCCATGGACATGGAGCTCCGGTCTTTAGAGCTGGTCGTTCATACCAGAGAATTTTGTAGCTCGAGGGAGTAAGTAATTTGCCGTCCAGAAGCGACTGACCATATTTCAGCATATCGCTCACGTTTGAGAACAACATGCCGGCAGCATAGCCAATGTCGGGAGGTCGATATTTTATTTTCTTGATTTCGCCGTCTGGGGTTGCCACGTATGGACTGGCGATTAATCCTGCGTTTTCTAAACTGATCTGAGTACCAGTCGCATGCAGTCCCAGCGGGGTACAAATTGTTTCCACCACTGCTTCTAAGTATGATTTTCCGGTTACTTTTTCGATGATTGATCCCAGTGTGCGGTAACTGGGATTTGAATACTTTGTCATAGTGCCGGGCTCGAATAAAAGCGGAGCCTCTTCGACGATTTTCATTTCTTTCTCCCAGCCGACTTCGCCGGGGCGACTTTCGCGTATGCCCGATGACATGCTCGCCAATTGTCTGATTGTCAGCTTCTTCCAATTATCTGGCAGGCTATCCAGATATTTGTCAATGGTTTCATCGACATTCACTTTGCCTTGATCGACAAGGCTTAGCAACGTCAACGCTGTGAATGTTTTTGTGATTGAGGCTAACCCGAAGATGGTATCAGGCGTAACACGTTCTTTTGATTTTTCCAGATCGGCTACGCCGTAGCCTTTCTGAAAAACCACTTTGCCATCCTGCAAAATGCCGAGGCAATATCCAGGAATGCCCAGCTGTTGTACGCGTTCGCTGACGAGCGCGTCGATGCGCGATAACTGACCCGGCTCTCTCGTTTTTGTGGCGGAAACGGGCACCGCGGTTGCGCTGGTCGGCGCCATTTCCGTCGTGGGCGACTTGCCAAAGTCGGCATTTGCTGCCCACAACTCAGGGCCGCCGGTGCCGAATAACGTAGCGACCATCAGTGCTTTTTTCCATCGCCAATGCGTCATTCGAACGTCTGCTTAATATCTGGTCTGCTCGCTTCGGACAACAGTGTTGCCTTGCTCGATGATGCTGCGCATTTTGTCGCGTCCGATATCATCCAGCCCAGTTGCTCTCTCGATTGGCGAGAAAATATTGGCATACCAATTTTCGTCGTAGATCACCTCGTACCAATTACTCAATTGGTCCCATTCTCCGTCATTAATGCCTAGCAAAAATCTTGCCCGGAATGGATCGACTCCAGCATACTCATAAGCCGCGACGCGCAGATCTTTGCCCAGACCGGTGTCAAATCTGGCGGTTCCCGCACTATCGAGATCCGCGTCGGCAAAAACATCGAATCTTTTGATCAGATCTTGGGCTTCTGCTATGTAGCGATCGTGCAGAGCTTTTCCTGCAGCAGTGAGTTTATAGGATGCTTTTTGTACGTCGATGTCGATCAATCCTTTTTTTTCTAGTTCTGGGATCAAATCGGCTAGTTCGGCCAGTTCTTTGGTCACATCCAACTGGTAGCCGATTGCAATTTGATGCACGCACATGATGAAAGCAAAGTCTTTCATAATATCGCCGGCGTTTCCGCTTTTGTCTGTCGGAGTGATCGGTACCCCGGATTGTTTTACCGGCACCATATTCGGTGTAGCCACTACGAGGTCGCAGCGCATGTATTTGATGCCATCTCGTTCAGCCGCAACAAAGCTCGAACCCATAGTCGCGTCCGGGTCAAGGGCGCTGCCGTTGGCGGTGAATGTGACGTCGTCACGGATTAAAGCACCTTGATCGTCATGAGCGAAGATGATTTTTTGCAGTGCCTTCAAATCGTCAATCTGTCCGGCCGAGAGAATGTTTGCTTTCACCAATTGTTGTAAATCATCAGCGCCGACGACATCAAACACGAAGTCAATCGCCGGGCAATTCGCTTCGACTTCGCTCACTGTGAGCAGTGCCATGTGTTGGGCTGCTGCATCGGAAAGCTTGATCAAATACTGCATCGAACTATCTCCTTCTCATTCCACCCCAACCGCGACCGGCTGAACGCATACCGCCGCCAAACAATCCCGACCCGGAAGAGCGTCTGCCACCCCAGCTTGATGAAGAAGAAGTCGATGTTGTCGTGGAACTGCCGGATGGAGAACTGGTGCCACCGAACCAACTTCGCTTAGCGGTTTGTCCGGATGACGAAAATTCTCCGCCACCAAATGTTTTGGAGCTTTGCAGACCGCCGGCAGAATTCTGCTTGAATCGCGAGAAGAAGCCTTGATTGCTTGCTTGCTGAGCCGTGTATTGCGGTGTCGCTCGGTAGGTGGTGCGATAACCGCCCAGCATGCCGATGCGATCATAGGGAGTGTAATAACGTCCGCCCCAGCCGCCGCCCATCAGCTGTGAAAAAAGAACCATTTGGAAAAACGGATTATCCAAGATGCTGTGATGCCCTTCATAGTAGGGGCGATTGTCATAGCCACTGACGCGATAGGGAATGTCGTTGTTTACCGCGTCACCAGTTTGCTCGATCGTGAATAATTTTTCGTCGCCGTTGACAAAGCCTGGCTGTTTCTTTGTATCGATATAGCCGATCACGACTAGCTTGCCTTCTTTGCGTGTTGCGTCAACCGAGACCACTTCTTTGCCATCGTAAATTTCGTTGACTCGCTTTTCGAAAGCGCTCATCCACACATTGAAATCTTTTGTGTCTTTGTTTTTGGAGTCCCAGAAAGCTTTCTGCACCTCTTCCAGGTTGATTTTCTGGTTCTCTCCTTCCACCTGAGCTTGAGGTGAAACGTAATGTTCGACCCGACTGCTCTGGCTAGAACAGCCCCCCAGGATAATGCTCAGCGCCGTCACGGCTGTAATTGCTCCTGCTTGCCATCCTTTAGACATATTTCCTCCAGCCCATGGGCACACGTAATCGCAATATAACATCAGCCAGGGCCGAGATTCACGAATCGCGACATTTCCTAAAGGATCTGGGCAGACCGACTATTTGTCTGTCAGTGCGGCGCTCGTTGACGGAATCCATTGAGGGCGGTGTTCTTCCCACCAGGTGGAGGCTAACTTCTGTGCTGTCGCCAAATCCTCTTTGCTCATCTTTTTGGCTAACTGGTCTCTTTGCACTCTGATATGAGCCGATAACTCGTCACTGCCACGTCCAGCAAGACTTAACCATTTAAAAGCTTCGATTTGATTCGCTTGGGTGCCGTCGCCGCATTTATACATCAATCCGAGCTGATATTGTGCTGCCACTACATTCAGTGCCGCAGCCTTTTCGTATAATTGCAACGCTTGCGCCATATCTTGTGGTACCACAGCTCCTTCGCGATACATATTGGCGACTTTAACGAAAGCATCTGCGTAGCCTTGCTCCGCTGCAGCCAGATAATAGCCGAAAGCTTCGCGCGGGTTGCTCGAGTTGTTTCTCTTATCCATGAGCAAGTCACCAATCAAGTACATTGCCGCCGGATCATCTTGATCCGCAGCAAGATGCGCCCACTGCAAAGCTTGCTCGAGGTTTTGCTTGACCACGTCACCGGCAGCCAGCATTGAAGCTAGCTGCACTTGTGCTTCGGCGTAACCGCCTTGGCCGGAGGCGTAGATGCATTGCACTGCCCTCTGCATGCTGGCTTTTACCAACACACCCTCGAGGTAAATAATGCCCATCTCGAATTGCGCCGGAGGATAGCCTGCAATCGAGGCTTTCTCCATCAATTCGAGCCCTTTCTGGGTCTCGCGAGTGATATCCACACCTTCTAGATACTTGCGAGCCAGTCTAAATTGGGCTTCGACATTGGCTTGCTTGGCCGACTTTCGTAAAAGTGCTAAAGCTTGCTGGGAATTATGCGGTACGACAACGCCGGCATCATAAAGAACTGCCAGGCGGACCTGAGCTTCCGCGTCTCCTTGTGCAGCTGCCTCTGCATATAACTTTGCGGCACGCTGAGGATCGGCTTCGATCGCTTTACCAATTTCTAAAAGCCTGGCCATAGCCGTTTTCGCTTCCGCAATGCCCAGTGCAGCCGCCGCTTCGAAATGTTGGAGCGCCAGATCGAAGCGTTGCGGCACGCCCAAACCGTCCAAATACATACGTCCCAGAGCCAAATCAGCCGCACCATTTTTCTTCCCCGCTGCGTCTTTATAGAAGACAAAAGCTTTGTCTAAATCTATATTCGTAGCGATTCCCAGCCGATGCATTTCACCCAAATGGAAATCGGCTTCAGCTGACCCTTTTTGTGCGGCGCTGAGAAACAGTTCGAAGGCACGATCGATATCGCTGTAAACGCCCTCTCCATTCAAGTAAATTTGTGCGAGTTTAACCTGCGCGTCAGGAATGCCCTTTGCCGCAGCCGCTTCTAGCCATCCGATGGCAAAACTATCTTCTTCCGGCACGATTATTTTTGTCGCTATAAATGTCGTCAAACCTGATCAATCGACTGTTTCTCGAAACGTACAATGGATGCTTCGGTTGTCCGCATAAATTTCTACCGAGACAAAGTAGATTGTAACCTGATAAAAGTTCAAGCACTGCTTTATCCCTGCCTCGAAATTGACCATGATTGCCCCAGGCGATGACGATCTGGTCAGCATGTTCGACATTGCTTGCGATGTGCAAATTGTTTTGGCCGCCGACTGGCGATCGAGCTTTTTTAAGTTCGGCAGGTTCGGTCGCTCGGAGTGCAAAAAGATTGACGACATTGAGCGTGTTAAAACCCCAGGCGTGCGCCAAGCCAATACAGCGACGAATGGTTGGATCGTTATGCTCGTGGTCGGCCGTGCTCGGATTGAGCATGATAAAAGTGACGCTGCCGGCGCCTATTGACCAGTGACGGTGAAGACTGTAGCGGTATTTGCCTGTGCGGTCGAAAACGGCCGATGATCCTATCAGCGACGAAGGCCGTATCACCCTGGATTTGGTGAACGTAAGTTTTGCTTCAATATCGGGCTGACTATCAATCATTGCTGCCCCGGCAGGTGTTTCTTTTCCCGCGCGATCAAATTGATTTCGAGCAATGCGCGAGACATCTGCAAAGCAAAGGCTTTTATTTCCCTGACCATGGTCAGTCTGTCTGTCATCAAATCGATCGTCACATTCGAATTATCGATGCCCACCAGCAAAGTCAGATCTTTTCTGGAGACTCCATGATCGAATATGTGAATGTTTTGATCCTCGAGCCAGTGCGTAATCAACAAATCGCGTCGAGTTTTGGTGGTTTCGCCTGGAGGAACGGTATTCAAATATCGCCAGACGATATCAGGATAATTGATTGCAGGAATTGTGGGAAAGCCGTAGATCTTGCACAAAATATTCGGATAGGGTGCTCGATCATGATGGCCGCCGCCCAGCGAATGCACAGCATATGCTGAAAATATCGAAGGCACCAATCCGGCCGCGATGCCAATCGTGCCCGACGGGATGGAGAGGCGCGGGTGCTTATAGGTGGGAATATCGAGGGCTTCAGCCACTGCCCAAAGAATGCCGTTGGTTCTGAATGAATTGAGATTGGCACGATTAACTCGATTGTCTCTTTCGGTTGTATAAGCTTGCAGGACTTCTTCCGCCGCCGCCTGCTCGACTTCGATCTCGGCTACTAGATAATCGATTTCCAGCCTGGCTTGTTCGATCGTTTCCAGCACATCGATTTTTAAGTCAGCCAGATCTTGGCGCACTTCGACGGGCGGCTTTTGCCCATTCAGGGCTTTGACCTGCTCTTGCAAATTGTGCAATTGTTTGAGTTTGTCCTCCAGGGAAAGGATCTTGATCACCTGAATGGCGTTGATTGAGACTTCATCTGAATACGGGTCTGTAAGTGCCCGGAAGGTCGCCGGCGGGGTCAGCATGCCGTTTCGTTTTTTCGGGATTTTCAAATCCCCTATGTTTAAAGTGCCTTCAGGCATTGGTTGGGTGCCTGCCGCCTTCTGCCCGTCCTTGTCGGAGGCTGCGGGTTTGGTCCCTGACTGGTCGGCGGCGCTGTCATTGACGGGCGTCGAATTGGCTGGTGGCGCCACAACAGCATG
>CAJCHQ010000824.1 GCA_903970295.1 Bryobacterales bacterium | reverse complement strand
TGTTGCCGATAGAGAGGTTGACTCTTCGAATAATAGGAGTGAAGCCGGAGAAAACAATGGCATGGCGCGAATACGCTTATGCGTTTGTTGCGACAACATTGTGCGGTGCACTGTTTCTGTATTTGCTGCTTAGAATGCAGACGCTAATGCCCTGGTTCTATCCTAAGTATATGAACACACCTATGTCACCTGACCTGGCCATGAACACCGCCGTTAGTTTTGTCACAACCAGTACCTGGCAAGCTTATGGGGGTGAAACGACCATGAGTTATGTCAGTCAAATGCTGGCCCTTGTTAGCGGCAGCTTCCTCGGCGGCGCAGCTGGATTGGCAGTCGGCATGGCGTTCATTCGTGGCTTTGCTTATTCGAAAACGAATTTCCTGGGAAACTTTTACGTTGACTTCTTCCGCGCTCTCTACTGGATACTCCTGCCCATTTCTCTGATTGGTGGGGTAATTCTGGTGTCGCAGGGAGTACCCATGAACTTCAATCAGTACACAGACGCACTTGGGCTGGACGGACAACAGCAAGTGATCGCACAGGGACCGGTGGCAGCGCTTGAACTGATAAAAAACCTCGGTACCAATGGCGGTGGCTTCTTTAATGTCAACGGGGCTCATCCTTATGCTAACCCCACGCCTTTGACAAACTTTCTCGGCATGCTGGCAATTGCTGTGCTGCCCGCATCCCTGACTTATACGTTCGGATATATGACTGGAAGAGTGCGAGAGGGATGGGCTCTTTATCTGGTGATGGTCATGCTTTTTGTTGCCGGACTCGGCTGTTGCGATTGGGCCGAGAGCAGTGGCAATCCAACCATCACCAGGATGGCTGGTCTCTCCAGTTCGGCAAACATGGAAGGGAAGGAAGTGCGATTTGGTATTCCCCAATCCGTTCTCACTGCCGTGACCACATCCAGCACTTCCACCGGTTCATACAACTCCATGCACGATAGCTATACGCCAATAGGCGGCATGGTGCCGCTGATCAACATGTGCATTGGGCAGTTCATTTTCGGCGGTCTAGGTGGAGGGCTGACCTGCATTGTTCTCTGGGCGCTACTCACCCTGTTTCTGGTGGGACTGATGGTTGGTCGAACGCCAGAATATATTGGGCAAAAAATCGGTCCCAAAGAAATGAAATTGGTGACGCTGTATACCGTTGCCTCGCCTCTGATAATCCTTATCCCTACGGCAGTTGCAGTCGTGACGGATTGGGGACTAGCCGGATTGACCACTAATACGGGAGCTCACGGGCTGACTGAAATTATCTATGCTTACGCTTCTTCAAACGCGAACAATGGACAAAATTTCGCTGGACTGAATGCGAACTCTCCCTTTTACAACATCACAACAGCCATGGCCATGATGGTTGGCAGATTTGCTCTTGGTATACCAGTGTTGGCTCTGGCAGGACAATTCTCGGCTCAGCCGACGCGACCGTCCAGCCATGGCACAATTCCCACCGACTGTCCGACATTTATTTGCGCCATGGTAGGCGTCATATTGATTGTGGGCATGCTCAATTATTTCCCTGCCATCACCCTCGGTGCACTTCTGGAACATCGCCTGATGTGTCAGGGACAGCTGTTCTGATTAGAAGCCACTTTTCGACAAGTTCAGAGGTATAACCTCAGGCTGACTTCGCGGCTCGTCTAATGCCCATGGAGGCGCGCATAAAACCAGGCACTCCCACGCTGGCGAACGTTTGCAAAGGGAAGTGCCTGGTCTAGGTGTCGCTGCCTCCGCTCTCTTCGAGCGGTGGTGCAGCAAATTTCATGCGGTCTTTCCCAATAGGTCTTGTTCTCCAAATCGGCATTCTGAATGCTGACCCAATCCCAGGTGAAAGATAGCGTCGTGAGGCTCGGCATTGTTTTCTACACAATGCTTGAGCAAGGTATAAGCCTCTTGTTGCAACAGTTCATTCATCTCATACAAGCTTAGACAGTAGGATGCATGACCTACGACTTTCGGTCCGACCAATCCGCTTTGCAAAAGCACTTTACCGAAATCATTTTCGAAATCTGCGGCAGTGGCCGCCAGCGCTCGCAATTCCTTGTCATCGAGCAGTCCAGACTTACGAATGAAATGCGCGACCTCATTGATACGATCCAATTCTGACAAAAGTTGCTCGAGTGGAACGCCCATCTCTTTCACGAGAACGATCAGCTCGCAAGCTCTTTCGACTTTCACGACACCTTTCGCGACCATCTCCTGCAGCTGCAATCCAGCTTCCAGAACAGAAGGAGGAAAAGCGCTGACATTCATAAATACCTGTCCGATCAGTTGCTTGCTTTCAATCGAATGCTCTAATGCATCTAGGGCGACGTGTTCTTCCAGCACTCCCGATGCGATCATCAATTCAGCTAATCTGATTCTGTCATCATTGAGCACATGCTCTAATCCGAGTTCGCGTAAGGCATGGCGCAAGTCGACGAGATTATGACCAATTTTCTTGAGAGCCTGAACGCCGTCGATTCGAGTAATTTTGTTGTCGCGAACGAGCACCATCACGTTCAAGGAATTCTCTAGAAGTTCAAGCGAAATCATATTTGTCTTGGCTAAGTAATTTCCCAACGGCATGCCTCTGGCATCAGCTTCGCTTTGAGCGATCAAAAGGGTGTCCTGCTCGAGCAGTTGGGCTGCCTGAAGCAGTTTTCCCAGCTGGCTGAATTGAGTTGAATAAGCTTGCTCCCATGACAGAAGAGCAGCGGCCTCATCAATCGAGACATTGTTGCAGTGAACCATGCGCATCAACTTGGCGGCGTAGTCGATTGTGAACCGTCCTTCGCGAATCGCCCGCTGCGCTTCGAGGGCGCTGTTCACTTCGCGGTCATTGAGGTGACCAGACATGACCAAAACTCTTCCGAGCGGCAGCTTTGCGTTTTTGGCTATGGCTAAAGATTGTTCGACCAGGTCTGGATTGACCATTCCTGCTTCCGTAAAAATATCGCCAATTCTGGCTTGAACTACGGAGCGCTTCTTCTTGATAAACATCGCCTTCTCCTCACGCAGTCTGAAGTCTTCGTCGGCACTGCCCATGCGAATAACGCACTAAATGGCTGAACCATTTGCAATGCTCAATGAAATTGAGTTTCCTATCTAGAGCCTTCTTCGGGCGCCCCCCCGAGGGCCGCTTAGACAAGGCAATCATGGCAAAATGAAATGCTAGACGTGAACTCCAGAGAGCTACAGTGTTGTAGGTATGTACGTAGTAAATTGATTCCTGAACACGCTTGAGAAAGTTCAAGCTTGACGGAAGTATATCCTCGGGGTGGAGCAATGTCAAGCGAATTTTGAAATCGATTTTCATCGGGCAAACAACCATCCCAGTAAGGCTTTCCGGACTTGAAAGCAGTCCCGCAACGCTTCCATATATGTACCCTCAGGGTACCAAATATAACCGTGTCGAACGAATCAAGCCGATGCGCCTGACGGTTTCACTTAACTGATTCGCAGTAGAATGAACTTAATACTCTTCAGATACCAATCTGGTCCATGAATGCGCTGAGAACTCTCTGCTCCGTAGTTGCGCCGATAATGGTATCACTGGCGGTGCCAGCGATGGCTCAGACAGTGCAGTTAAAATCGCTTCAGAGCAATGATTTAGCAGATGAAGCGCCCGCCGGGCATTCAAGTGTCAGGAGTGTCACAAAAAATGACTCCGATCACAGCATGACTTATACGCCCGAGAACAGGCGAGCACTCGTTAGCGGTTCGACGTTGATCAAACTCGAACGCTATGACGATGCCATTAAGGTATTAACAGCCGCTATTGCTAACGACCCTAAAGAAACGCGTTTATTGGCACAGCGCGCCGACGCCTACGCCCATTGCGAACAGTATGCCAAAGCCATCGATGATTACAACAAACTACTCACGATGAAGCCACGGAATGCACCAGGCTATTGTAACCGCGGCAAACTCTACGAAAAACTGGGTGATGTCAAAAAAGCAGTTGCCGACTACAGCTCGGCGATTGCGCTAGGAGCACGTTATCACGATGTAAGAGCGCGCCTCTACATTCGTCGCGAACAGTGGCAACTGGCTCTCGCTGATTTAACAGCGGCAATGAAGGAAGTAGACGAAGGAAATGTCATGTCCATTTACACGGATCGAGCAAAGGTCTACGACAAGCTCGGCAAAGCAGCGTTAGCCGAGAAAGATCGAATGAAGGCCAAGGATATCCTGAATGGGATGCTTGGCTCGAATGTAGATGCTTACCCGGACTTCGTGCCGACTGGCAAAAAAAAATAGTGCTCACGCTTGACCAGCCACTTATAGGTTTCGTCTAACGCAAAAGATCTATCATTTGTTTGAAACCCAGGTTCACCTTAAAGACCACCACAGTAGCCATGCCAGCCAGCCTGTGCCGGAGCATTTATGACTGACCACAACATAAACAAGAACGGTGCAATAGCTGGCAAATTCTATCCGCCGTGAGTTTTGCCTGCACCTTCAATTCCGGCACCGCAACACTTTCCAGCAGTTCCGCCTTCAGCATCGGTCCAATTGCCAGCAGTTTTGCCTGCACGTTTCCTTTACTGTCCACCACTTCACCAGATGGTTCGCAGGCAATTCCCGAACCAACTTTGTGATTCACAATCAACCCGCGTTCCTTGAGCTTGCGCAGCAAATCGCTGTCGACTGTCTCAAGCTTGGCTTGCGGCCCCATACAATTGATCGCCCGATCAACAATCAGGGTGCGACTTTCACCTGTGTGCCTTGGCTTGAGATTCACCTGTACGCGCTCATTCACTTTTTCGAATTTTTGTAAGCGACCAGCCAGCAGCTCCAACTGCCCGCTCTGTCGCATCGCTTCGATCCTCGCTGAAATCTGAGGCGCCATGCGATGTCTATGCACATCCCAGAGAGTCTGCAAGTGACGCAAGAATCTTTTTTGTTCCAAGGTCTCGAGATTGCACCACCATTTTTGTGTATACGGACGTACCGAATCAACGATGTCTCGCCAATCTTCGGCTTTCGTGCTCAGTGTTTTCATTTTGACAAAAGTCTTCAAAACCGATTTCGCATCGCAATTTTCTGCAAAAGCGAGTGGACTCGGCTCGACAGTGTGCGGTCGGGGAAACAAACCGTGCCGAGAAATGGCATAAATTTTCCCGATATGTGCCGCTTCTTGCAGTTGAATGATTTTGTCTACAGCCGTCAACCCCGTGCCGATCATCAAGATGTCCGCATCAGGTTTCACTGGACCAAATTTTTCATCCCACGGATCGTGCATATAAAAATGTTCGGAATCAGCGATGCCTTTCGACCACCCAGGTCTGACAGCAGAAAGATTTCCCATCGCCAAAACAACGATGGCAGCTCTTAGCGATTGTCCATCGCTGAGAATGATGTTGTATGTGTTGACTTCAGCAGTTGAGTTGTTTTCGGGTGGTTGAATATCAACCACGGAGCCACTCACATGCTTAAAACTGGTACCTTTGCTAGCAGGTTCGCTCAGAGTCGTCTGCAAAAGATCTCTCACATATTGCCCAAAAATCATGCGCGGCACGAAAGTATCTGCGCCAAATTTCTCATCTCGATGCAATGCATATTCATGAAAATGAGTGGGCTCCTCCACCAACGCGCTCATGCCGGAGGCACGCACATTCAATAGATGCTCCGAGCAAGGAGTGCTGTACGCCAGCCCGAGTCCCACCTTTTCACGCGGCTCGACGAGGACAATATCGAGATTCGCATCTTTATGCCTGAGCAGATTCACTGCCACCATCGTGCCGGAAAACCCGCCGCCGACGATTGTGACCACGGGACGCGAATTTGCATGCTCACCGCTATTGTTTGTTTTTGCCATGCCGGTATTATGGCACGCTCCAATTCCGGACATCTTTGACCGGGCACGAGGTTAGGGAGCCAGTGCACAAAGATTCGAGAATTGTTGGCGATGCTGAAGACGATAAATCCGGACCAGGAGAATCAAGCCATGGATCATGTGCCACCCAATCAAGCCAACAAATCAGCCCCGCTCACTCAGATAGCAGCAGAGAAACTGTCCACCGAATGGAACAACGCCAAAGCCGGAGATAATCAAGCTGTTGCCGCGCTGCAGAGGACCGCTGATTACTGGCAACCTTTCATACAAGGCAACCCGGAACAAGTCGAACCCACGCTTTCGAAACTGAAACAAATCAATCCCGAGGCCGAATCTCATCTGCGCAAAGCCATAATTAGCCACTCGGCAATCGAGTTCAAATAAACCACCGGCTTTTAGATGCCAAGGCATCGATCCGGATAGAAATATTCTCGATCGAGACTGTCTCCGCTATGATTGAGCGGCACTGCACCTCGGACGCTAAAACATATCCATGGACGAAAGTAATCTTGACTTCAAGCCGTATATCGCGGCTGAAGAAGTCGTCAAAGAATTCACGCCGCGCGCGATTATTCTCGGTAGCATGTTCGGTTTTCTCTTCGGCGCCGCCTCGGTCTATTTGGCACTGCGAGCCGGTCTCACCGTTTCAGCTTCGATACCGGTTGCGGTTTTAGCAATTTCATTAGGAAGAAAATTCCTCAACACTACTATTCTTGAAAACAACATCATTCAGACTACTGCTTCGGCTGGTGAATCTATTGCTTCAGGCGTAGTCTTCACCCTGACTGGATTTTTGTTTCTTTCGCTGAATGAACAGGGCGAAAGCGTTGGCGCACCATTCTTCAATTACTGGACTATTTTCACACTGGCGGTTCTTGGCGGTGTTTTGGGAACGTTGATGATGATTCCTCTCAGGCGATCGTTGATCGTCAAAGAGCACGGCAATTTGCCTTACCCGGAAGGAACTGCCTGCGGTTCCGTTTTGATTGCCGGTGACAAAGGCGGCGAGTTCGCCAAGACCGCCTACCAGGGGCTGGGCTTTGCTATGGTCTATGCTTTTCTACAGCACGTTTTGCACGTCATTGCCGAAACACCAACTTTCGTCACGCAGCAAGCCAACAAATTTTTGCCCTCAGCCACTCTGAACGCAGACATTACTCCCGAGTACATGGGAGTGGGCTATATCGTCGGGTTTCGCATCGCCGGCGTCCTCGTCGCCGGTGGAGTCCTCGCCTGGCTCGGGCTGATTCCCTTGCTGGCGTGTCTGGTGCCCATGGACACAATCGCCCAGCAATTGGTCAAACTCGGTTATCTGCAAAGCCTGACAGTGGCAG
>CAJCHQ010000823.1 GCA_903970295.1 Bryobacterales bacterium | reverse complement strand
GACTTGCCGCCAAGCCTGTTCATAGCGATAGCCATGATTTCATGGGCTTCTTTGGAGAGCGCACCGAGAGACATACCGCCAGTACAAAAGCGCTTGACGATTTCTGCAGCGGGTTCGACCTCGTCTACAGAAATCGGCTCGTGATCCGATGCAAAGGCTAGCAAATCGCGCAGCGCAGCCGGCGGTCGCTCCTGCACCAGACTGGAATATTCAGCGAATGCCGCCTGCTTATCAACATTTGCATGCTCTTCTGCTGCGATTAAAAGGCCATTGCGCAAGCCGATCGCCTTGTGCAAAGCCCTCACTACCTGCGGGTTGTTGCCGTGAAACTCGCCATCTGGTCGATGTTGCATAAACCCATAGTTGCGCACTCGATCATCCACACAACCTCTGGCATGCAACGACAACGTTTCAGCTTCTATTTCGGCAATCTCCAATCCACCGACACGCGAGACAGTGCCTTTAAAACAACGTTCGACAACTGCGTTACCCAGCCCAATGCATTCGAACACCTGCGCACCGATATAACTGGAAAGAGCTGAAATGCCCATCTTGGAGAGAATCTTCAAGATGCCTTCCTCAACTGCGTGACGATAATTCGCCTGCACACCAGCGACCGTCAGTTCAGCAAGGCGCTCTTGTTTCGCCTGCTCAGCACCTGTAAGCGATCTGTCACTGCTTTTACGGGCAGCTGTTAACCAGTGTTTGACCGTTTCGAAAGCCAGGTAAGGACAGATCGCCTGTGCACCATAACCGAGTAAACAAGCATAGTGATGCGTACTCCAGCACTGCCCCGTTTCAATCACGATCGAGCAAGAAAGGCGCAGGCCCTCCTTGATCAGATGGTGATGCACAGCGCCCACAGCCATCAATGGCGGAATCGCTGCGTTGCGATCGTCACAGCCTCGATCGGACAACAGTATGATCTGCGTCCCCTGGCGCACCGCTTCTGCTGCCTGCTGACACAACTTTGTCAGAGCAGCATCGAGATTTCGATCCGAATCTTCCGGAAATGGAGAGAACAATGTCGACAATCGCGTGGAGGGCAATTCGCCCAGCGTCATCAGCTCCTCTAGCTCCGTGTCATTTAGCACAGGGGTCAACAGATGCACGATCTTTCCACCGGGATGTTCCGACTTAAGGAGCGCAGAGCGGCTGCCCAGATAGACATCAAGTGACATGATCACTCGCTCTCGTAAGTGATCGATTGGTGGATTTGTCACTTGTGCAAATCGCTGCTTGAAATAGTCATAGAGCACACGAGATTGCTTTGACAGTACCGCCGGCGGTGCGTCATCTCCCATGCAGAAGATCGGCTCGTGCGCGGTCTCGGCCATCTGCGCTACCACACCCTCTAGATCCTCTTTGCCAAAACCAAAAGCGTTTTGCCTCTTGATCAGAGTCTGGGCATCCAGTGACAAAGTTTCCGTGTAGTTGTGCGCGTCGAGACTACGCCTGGATGCTTCCAGCCATTCCCGATACGGGTGCAAATCTGCAGATGCAACTTTGATGTCCCGATTCATTAGCAGCTTGCCGGATTCAAGATCGACGCTGATAATTTGCCCGGGCCCTAACCGTCCGCGTTTGACCACTTGATCGATAGGAATATCCAGTGCGCCGGTTTCAGAGCAAAGAAAAACGCTGCCATCTTTCATCAAAGTGTAGCGACACGGGCGCAAACCATTTCGATCCTTCGCTGCACCAAGTGTTATGCCGTCGCTGTAGACAATCAGCGCCGGACCATCCCAGGGCTCTTGCATGGCGGCGTGATACTCGTAGAAGTCGGCAATCTGCGGATACTTCCTCGCCAGTGGATGGTCGCGATATGGCTCAGGCATCAAAAGCATGAGCGCTTCGTTCACCGAATATCCGCTGCGAATATACATCTCCAGCGCATCATCAAGATTGGCCGAATCAGATGCCGTCATATCGATGATCGGCAGCGGCTCTTCCTCGATGATTGAGAGATTGAGATTCTCGAGCAACACACAATGCTCACCGACTTTTTCAGCTTGCCCATTCCCGGAAACAACACCGTCGTTCGCTCTGCCTTGATTAGGCTCTCTCGCCTTCATCCAATTGCGATTACCGAGCAGACTATTAATTTCGCCGTTGTGTCCCAACAGCCTGAACGGCTGTGCCAGTGCCCAGCGGGGCATAGTGTTCGTACTAAAACGGCGATGGAACACCGCCCAATTTGCTGTAAACTTAGGATGCACCAGGTCTGGATAGAAGTCCTTCAACTGCCCGCCTTGAGCGAGCGCTTTATAGACAATTGTGCGTGTCGATAAAGAAACGATGCTGTAATTATCCCAATGAGCATTCTTCTGCGTGTGCTGCAGCAAGCGGCGGCGCACGATCGAAATGCGTTCCTCGATCTGTTCTTGCGTCAACTCGGCAGGAGCTTGTACAAGAAATTGGACGATATGCGGGCACGAAAATTTCGCCCGCGCGCCCAAAACTTCAATGCGCGTTGGTACGTCACGCCAGGCTAAAATTTCCATCCCTTCTTCGTGAAATTTGCTTTCTGTCACGGCTCTGCATTCAGGATCGCCATGCACAGGCAAAAAGGCAAATCCAACCGCCTGATTGGGCGCTAACTGCCACCCGAGCGATTGAAAAAACTGCCACGGAATACTGGTTAAAATACCTGCCCCGTCACCGCTGACTTGATCGGCGCCACAAGCTCCCCGATGCTCGACACATGCCAGTGCCCGCAGCGCTTCATCGATAACTTGATTGCTCGCAATTGGCCTGTAAATAAAGCCGACACCGCAGGCATCCTTTTCTTCGGGCTGCGGCAAAGTTGCTCTGTGATTTTGGTCCATCTACTCCCCAACTTCTCCGGGCATCTAGCCCAAACCAACTTCAGGCAAAGCCATAAGCGATGCTTGCTTTCCAGTCGTATGAATGCCTGTCTGATTGACAAAAACTAAGCCGGTGTCTTCTTCATTCACTTGCCAACGATCGAAATAATTGCGCACTATCCAGCCGCGAAATTCTTCGGAATTTGCCCTGGTCCATGTCCATCCGGCCGAACTGCTGATTTCCGACAGATCGCCTTGCTCGTCATACGCGAACGAATACATCATCTCTGAATTTGAAAAACGAAACGCCGTCACTTGTCCTGCCGTATTCATGGCGTAAACATCTCCGCGGATATTGACACGGCTCTGATCTTTCAACACCGTCAGCTTGCTGTTTCGCTTGTCATTTTGTTCCTCTCGGCTTGTGCTTTGATTCATACTGTACATGTCGGATCTCCTTGGCGTCGGGTGTGGGATTGATTGGGGCTTGTGGTCATTTCCTGCGGTCTGAACTCAGTCTCGTGAAAGAACGGGAGTGAGGCGCATCAGCTGCGCCAGAACGCCGTCCGTCATTTCTACCGTGTTCACCGATTGAATATTTTTTCCTGGTTTTGGACCGAGAATATCTCTGGTGCGCAATCCCTTCTTCAAGCAGAGAGAGACGGCATTCTCGATTGCCTGGGCTGCATGCTCTTCGTGGAATGAAAAGCGCAACATCAGAGCAACAGATAAGATTTGGGCGATCGGATTGGCCTTGCCTGTTCCGGCTATATCCTGGGCAGATCCACCGGGTGGCTCGTAAAGACCAAATCCACTCTCGTTCAAACTGGCGGACGCAAGTAATCCCAGTGAGCCCGGCAGAACCGCCGCAGCATCGGAGAGAATATCACCGAACATATTGGTCGTCAGAACGACGTCGAACTGCGAAGGGTCGCGAATGATCTGCATGGCGCAATTGTCGACCAGCATATCCTCGAGCTTGACGTGAGGATATTGAGCGCCGACTTCATGCACCACTTCTCGCCACAGCTTGGATGTGTCGAGCACATTGGCTTTGTCCACACTGGTCACTTTTTTATTGCGCTTCTCTGCAGCTTTGAAAGCAGCATGCGCTACCGACTCAATTTGTTCTTGAGTGTAGATCGATTCGTCGGTTGCCACGCGTTTTCCGTCGCGCTGGAACGTCTTGTGATGCCCGAAGTAGCAGTCTCCGAGTAACTCGCGAACGAAGAGAATGTCGACACCGCGCGCAACGATCTCTTCTTTCAACGGACAGAGCGATGACAGCTCGGGAATGACTTTGACCGGGCGCAGATTGGTGTTGAATTTGAAAATTTTGCGCAACGAAAGAATTGAATTCGCTTCGCAATTTTTCCATTTGTCCAGATGCATCTCGGATACCGGTCCGCCCACTGAGCCGAAAAGAATGGCATCACTTTCCCGGCAGACATCAAGTGTGGCTTCCGGCATGTGCGAGCCGTGTTTCTCATAAGCCGCACCACCAGCCAGAGCCTGGCGAGTAGTGAATTTGAGCGAATACATATCGGAAATAGCAGTGAGCACACGCAGTGCCTGTGTCATTACCTCTTCGCCGATCCCGTCGCCTGGGAGAACCGCTACTTTTTTCTGCATCGTCATTGGTTGTTTAGTCATTTACTTTTTACTTGCCACCGTTTTGTTCTTATCCTTGAAAGCACGAATTTCATCTTTGAATGAGAGGATGTAATCGATGTCATCCAATCCATTGAGCAAGCAATGCTTGCGGAAAGGATCGTAATCGAAGGGAACGCTCGTACCATCAGGTAAAGTCACCGTCTGTTTCTCGAGGTCGATATTCAATTCATACGAACCGGAGCGAGCTTCGAGCAATATTCTGTCCACGACTGCTTCAGGTAATACGACCAGCAAGAAACCGTTCTTGGCACTGTTGCCAGAAAAAATATCGGCGAACGATTTGGCTATGACAGCTTTAAACCCAGCACCATCCAGAGCCCAAACAGCATGTTCGCGAGAAGAGCCGCAGCCGAAATTATTATCGGCAACCAGAATTTCGGCACCCTTGTATTTCTCCTGATTGAGGGGAAACTGAGGATCGGCTTCACGCAGCCGTTTGAAAAGATTTTGACCGTAGCCTTCACGGCTGATGCTCGTCAAAAATTGGGCGGGAATAATCATGTCGGTATCCACATCCTTGAGCGGCAAAGGCAGGACTTTGGATTTGACTGACTGGAAAGCTTGCATTATTGAAAACCTCGGAAATTCTAGAGATATTCGACCGGTGAAGTGAGCTTGCCTTCGATGGCGCTTGCTGCCACTGTCGCCGGCGAAGCCAGGTGAGTGATACTGCCGGGACCTTGCCGCCCCATGAAATTGCGATTGGAAGAACTGACACAGCGTTTGCCGGCCGGCACTTGATCGTCGTTCATGCCCAGGCACAAAGAGCAGCCGGGCATTCTGAATTGGGCTCCGGCCTCGGTGAAGACAGCATCCAGTCCTTCTTTTTTGGCTTGAGCCAAAACCACTTCGGAACCGGGCACCACATAAAAAGTGACATTCGGATGCACTTTGCGACCTTTGAGGATGCCTGCAGCAATGCGCAGATCTTCAATGCGTCCGTTCGTGCAAGAACCAACGAAAGCCCAATCCACTGGCGTGCCTGTCAGGGCTGCGCCGGCGGCTAAGCCGACATATTCCAGGGCCTTTTCCGTCGACGCACGTTTGGCTGCATCGGTGAAACTGCTTGGTGCCGGCACGGTTTCGCTCAATTGAGCGGCTTGTCCGGGATTCGTGCCCCAGGTGATCATCGGACCCAGTTGATCGAGATCAATGGTCACGGTCTGGTCGTAATCACTGCCGGCATCGCTGGCAAAACTGTTCCAACGCTCGATAGCAGCTTCCCATTGGGTGGCATCGGGAGCATAACGACGACCTTTCAAATATGCGTACGTCGTCTGATCGGGAGCGATCAGTCCGGCACGCGCACCGCATTCGATGCTCATGTTGCAGACAGTCATGCGTTCTTCCATGCCCATCGCCCGGATCGCTTCACCGGTGTATTCGATCACGTGACCGGTGGCACCACCGATACCGATCTCGCCAATCAAGCGAAGAATGGCATCTTTAGCGTACACACCCTTTCTGAAATGACCTTTGAATTCCACTTTCATCGTCTTCGGCTTTTCTTGCAGCAAGCAACCGGTAGCGAGCACGTGCCCGACTTCGGATGTGCCGATACCGAAAGCGAGTGCACCGAAGGCACCATGCGTCGAAGTATGCGAGTCACCACAAACCACGGTCATGCCCGGTTGCGTCGCGCCCAGCTCGGGACCGACGACGTGGACGATGCCCTGGTTACCGCTGTCGAAATCCATGAACGTGATGCCGTGATTTTTGCAGTTCTGACGCAAAGTCTCGACTTGCAAACGCGCGGCTTCATCGTAGATTTCGTGGCGATTTTGCCGGGTCGGAATCGAGTGATCGATCGTCGCTAACAAACTCGAAGGATCGAAGACCTTGAGACCTTTCTGATCCAGAGTCTTGAATGCCTGGGCCGAAGTCACTTCGTGTATCAACATCAAATCGACAGAGAGCACCGCCGGGTGCCCTTCTAATTGTTTTGCCACATGAGCATGCCAAATTTTGTCGACGATGTTTTGCTTGGTTTTACACTGAGCAGGTTGATCGGCGGGCTGGTTTTTCTGGGTATCTGTTTTCGGCATCAGGCCACGACCTCACATTTAAGCTGTTGTTGTTCACGTTCTTTCACCCGGAGCAAGTAAAGCTCGAGGCTGTCCGACAATGCCTGGTAGCTGGCTTCGATAATATTGGGCGAGCAGCCGACAGTGCTCCAGCGCTGATCGAAACAGGTCGCTTCAATGACCACACGGGTGGTGGCATCGGTGGCACTGTCTGGATCGAGGATACGCACTTTGTAATCGGCTAAGCGCACATCGGCCAAACACGGGAAGTGCGGGATCAAGGCTTTGCGCAGAGCCAGGTCCATGGCATGCACCGGTCCACGACCTTCTGCTGCCGTATGCACGAGTTCGCCTTCCACGGTCAACTTGATCATCGCTTCCGAGTTCATGCCCGAACCCTGGCGATCCGATGCCACAACCATGATGTGTTGCAGCTGAAATGGCAGTCGATAAGATGGGTCTTTGCGGCGCAGCATCAACTCCACCGTACCCTCGGCGTTTTCGAATTGAAAACCGGTACTCTCTAGCTCCTTGATTTGCTCGACCAACCGAGCTTCGTGTCCGTTCACTTTGACGCCCAGTTCGGCGGCCAGCATGCGGATATTGCTCCGTCCGGAAAGTTCCGAAACCAGAATCTGACGGCTATTTCCCACCACAGATGGATCGATGTGCTCGTAGCTTTCCGTCAATTTCTCGACAGCAGCGGCGTGCAGACCAGCCTTGTGGGCGAATGCCGAAGAGCCGACATATGGTGCACAAGAATCAGGATTGAGATTAGCGATCTCGCTCACCGATCGCGACAGATCGGTCAGGCGTTTCATTCCGTCGGCGCTGACACAGGGGAAACCCATTTTTAATTGCAGCGTGGGGATGAGCGAAACTAGATTGGCATTACCGCAACGTTCGCCGTAACCATTAATGGTGCCTTGCACCTGGCGGGCTCCGGCTTGTACGGCAGCGAGTGAATTAGCGACTGCTAATTCGGCATCGTTGTGACAATGCACGCCGTACCGCGCACTAACCTGCGCACTTACTGTTTGCAAAGCCGCAGTTATTTGCTCGGGCAGACTGCTGCCGTTGGTGTCACAGAGCACAAGCCAATCAGCGCCGGCTTCAGCTGCTGTGCCCAGGGCGCGAATCGCATACTCGGGCGAGGACCTGAAAGCATCGAAAAAATGTTCGGCGTCGTAAATGACTTCTTTGCCTTTCTGCTTCAGATAGCGAATGCTATCGGCCACCATTCGCAAATTTTCTTCGAGATCGGTTTTAAGCACATGCTGCACATGCAATGGCCAGGTCTTGCCGACCAGAGTCACGGCTTGCGTGTGAGCGTCGAGAATGGCTCGCAGATTGGCATCTTCTTCGACTGTGGTGCCGACGCGGCGGGTGCTGCCGAAAGCGACGATCTTCGCTCTGGAGGGCGGCGTCGAACGCATGCGTTGAAAATACTCGAGGTCCTTGGGATTCGAACCCGGCCATCCGCCTTCTATATAAGGAACACCCAGAC
>CAJCHQ010000822.1 GCA_903970295.1 Bryobacterales bacterium | reverse complement strand
ACTTGTACTTTCGAACTTGTACTTTCGGTCTGTACTTCGGGCTAGAACTCGATTTCGAACAAGTAACTCGTTAATTCGTACAAGTATTTTTATACCAAATGAAAAGCGCGTTTTGAATGGGGTTAATGTTTTCTTCACGATCTGTTACATTACAGCCTACTCAGCCTTTCGGGCGTTTTTTTTTAGTGATTGCTAGCAGATTTTTGAACTCTTAAAGCATTGTTTTCCTGGACGCAATGTTCTTTGGTTACTCTCACCGGCGAAGCTGGACTTTACATTTAGACGGCTAAATGTATATTATGAATTCATGATAGAGCGACCTTTTTGGGCAAAACTGATTGACAAAGCTTGGTCTCGGGCGCCGGTGGTTTGGTTGACGGGTGTTAGACGCGTGGGCAAAACAACTCTGGCGCGCAGCTTTGGTGATGCCCTTTATTTGAATTGCGACCTCCCGAGTGTCGCTCAACAATTACAGGATCCAGAGAATTTTTTTAAATCGCAGACTCATACAAAAATTGTTCTGGACGAGGTGCATCAACTTCCCGATCCAAGTCGCCTGCTTAAGATTGGTGCTGATTCGTTCCCACATTTGAAGATATTGGCTACGGGGTCATCTACCCTGTCGGCTACTCAGAAATTTCGCGATAGTTTAACCGGACGCAAGCGCGTCGTGCGGCTTCTTCCTGTGATGGCAGAGGAGCTTTCTACTTTTGGCGTTGTCGATGTGAAACAGCGGTTGCTGCGAGGTGGCTTACCGCAAGCGCTTTTATTTATTGATAACGATCCTGAGTTCTATGCCGAGTGGATGGACTCGTTTTATGCGCGCGATGTTCAAGAACTTTTTCGTGTTGAGAAACGCTCGGGTTTCTTGATGCTTCTCGAAGTTCTGCTTCGGCAAAGCAGCGGACTGGCTGAAATAACAACTCTCAGTAAACTTACCGGTTTGACTCGACCGACCGTCACCAATTATCTACAGGTCTTACAAATCACTCATGCAATTACTATCCTGCGCCCATTTTCTGGCGGCGGCCGCCGTGAGATCATTGCGCAGCCAAAGATTTATGGGTTCGACACTGGTTTTGTTGCGTACACTCGCAGCTGGAATGATTTGCGTAATGAAGACTGTGGTCCCCTTTGGGAGCACCTTGTCCTGGAAACGCTACTAACAATTGTCAGTGAATCTGATATTCACTTCTGGCGCGATAAGCAGCAACGGGAAATTGATTTTGTTATAACGCGCGGCCGCGCAATCTGTCATGTCATAGAGTGTAAGTGGCGTTCCGATGCCCTTGAAATGCGCTCGATCAAGGCATTTCGAGAAGCTTATCCGAAAGGGATAAACATTTTATGCTCTCCGCAGATCGCTCAAATGCATTCGCGTTCTGTGGATGGAATCGAAGTTACGTTTGCAAGCGCCACAGATCTAAGAGAGTTGCTGTCTTCAAACGGTGACAATTCATCTCCTTAGAAGTCATGGTCAATCGCTGAGAGAGCGATTATTCGATTATTCTGAACCGGAAAAAATATCGTACGAAGCAAACGAAGAGGGTTAAACTTTCGATAAGCACGAGACTTTGAAGGAGGTGTTTTTGAAATTTTTTCGCTCGCCATTCGATCCTACGATTCAACTACACGCGCGTCTGCAGTTTTGGGCTGAATCCCGCGAAAGATGTTCCGACCTCAATTATCATCCTGAAACTCCCTTTCTCCATCGGACCACGCTGTTCCATTAATGCTCATCCAGCGGAAAATCCTGGACAGCAAACAGCACTTGTTCGGGCGTTACTTTCTGGTATGTTTCAGGCGTCTTGAAAATGTCTGGATCAATTGCTTTCGGGCGCATCGAAACCGTGTCCACCAGCGCATCAGAGAGATCGTGACTGGTTTGAAAGCGTAAAGGGAATTTGCCCAAATTGACGATGCCTAAAAACTGGCACATGAAAGTTGTCGCAGCGGGAGGCAACGCAGCTTTTTTTACGACGTAGTCTCTCCAGGTACGTACGTGATTGGATTCGCTGTCGACCCCGAAATCTTTGGTGTAGCATTGCACCGGCACACCAGCGATTACAGCGTCGCCCTGCAACTTCCAAAGCGCCGGATTGATGTCTTGCTTATCCCCGCCTGTGAATACGCGCACCCGATTGCTCACATTCATTCTTAGTTTGCTTAACGGTAGCTCGGCCATCACTTTACGAGAATCTGAATAGTAAACCACCTTCCAATCAGGCGGCCTCATTGCCACACGGTAGCCTCGCAGGTTGTCACACAAGAGTGCACCCTGTGCGCAGACGGTCATGCGCATGTTTCCCCACTTGTAGATTTTTTGTTCGATTTCCCAGCCGGGAACAGTCGCTTTTTTTGCTTCGGCTGGATGGTTTCCGCAAGTGAGCAAAATAGCTAAGGCAACAAATAAGCCACGCAAGATTCGTCCTCGACAAACATTGTCAATCAATATATCTTACTCCGACATCCTTCGATTTCTCGAATTCGCTTGGCCCAATCGAGGCCATCAATCCGTAAAGTTGGCTCCGTTGTCAGATACCAGCCGCAGTAAGAAATCTTCCTGCAACAGAGCTGCCAAGCTCGCTCCGATGGCCTCAATGTGGTTTTGCGAATCATCGAACGCGAAGTTGCAGTTGTTTAGATTGTCGGTCGTAGAAAATAGAGCGATCGCTTCGTGCAAAGGGTCGAGAAATATATTCTGAGCTGCTACGAGACGACCCGTCACGATCACCCTGTTCGGTGCAAAGATGTTGATGCAGCTTGCAATGCCGTACCCTACCGCCCGCCCTGCATCGATCAGTGCCTCCCCGCATCTGCTATCGCCGCGGATAGCTGCTGAGACAACTTCGTCTATGTCCTCCGCTTGCACGCCGGATTCCTGACACCTGCAAACGATCGCACTTGTGGCTGCCACAGAATTTATGCATCCGTGCTTGCCGCATTTACAGGCTCGGTCAACGCCGGGGACGCTGAGATGTCCAAGCTCACCAGCGCGTCCTTGTGTCCCTTTGAGTAATTTGTGATCAATGATGAGCGCCGAGCGTACTTCATGGCCTAATCTCACGACGAGCGCTACTTCGCTGTCACGCGAAACACCCAGACGACTTTCCGCCAGGGCGGCCATGTTCGTGTTTGAGTCAACCAGGACCGGACAGTCGAATTCTCTCCTCAGCAGCTCTTGCAAGGTTTCACAGTCGAGGCAGCTTCCAGCTTGCAGAGAGGACAAAGGTCCCGGCACTGCCAGACCAATTCCACCAATTCTCGATCGCTCTAACTTCTGCTCTGCGAGCAATCTTTGCAATTCCGATAATACAGTCGATGAAATAGACTGCACATTGTTTCTGCGCCGGTGCCTTTTTATACTCACAGCTTGAACGATACCGTCCAAATTGCCGAGCACGATCTCCGTTTGATTGTGATCGAGACTAATACCGACTGCCACCCGCGCTGCCGGATTGAAACTGAGTCCGACTGGCCGGCGTCCGCGATTCGACTCTTTGGCGCCGATCTCCTGCAATATCTCTTCCTGGACTAATGCATCAACAAGGCTTGAAACAGTCGACTTTGCGAGATCGCAGGTACGGGCGATGTCAGCCCGGCTCAGTCCTGGTTCCTCGCGAACCTGTTGGAGGATGCGCACCGCGTTTCGTTTGCGCATTTCTATGAAGCTTGAACTCAACATATTTTTCTTGCACCCAAGCAGTCATTTGTCACGAACATAAGGCTTTGAATTTAAAGAAGCACCTGGTGCTAATGCGAACTTAAACAATTCGAAAACCGTTTAAAAAATTGCCAGTCATTTGTGACCATTTTGCCTCTCCTCTAACTGCTGCAAGTCCACCGCTGAATGGAAGCACATCTTGGAACTTTGGCTTGATTGCAAATTCGCCGGATGTGTCAATGAACCCCCAAATACCCTGGTAGCGCACCGCAGCCAGACCTTCAGAGAAGCTATGAACATCTTCGAACTTGGGCGTAATGGCAAACAAACCGCTGCGCTCGACAAAGCCCCAACGGCTTTCAATGCCAGGTAGACTGACCTGCGCTGCGGCAAGACCATGGGAAAACTGCTTTACTGCCGAATAGCGACTGTCGCTAGCAAGGGCACCAGTGTTATCGATAAAACCCCATCGCGGCTCGAAAACATTCTGATTTAGCCGAACAGCTGCCAGTCCCTCAGAGAATTGGCCAATCTCCGCAAATTGGGGAGAGATTGCAAAGTTACCATCCCTATCAATACAACCCCAGGCATCGTCAATGGCCACTCGCGCTAGACCTTCAGAAAATCTCTTGGCCGCTTTGAAATTAGGAGCGATTGCAACCTCCCCAGTTTTATCGATGTAGCCCCATCTGAAAAAGACCTGCATGCGTGCCAAACCTTCGCTAAAATAAAATCCGCGGTCCGCTTTAGTCGAAAAGACGATTTGTCCAGTCTGATCAATATAGGCACAACGTCCTTGCAAACGGACAGCGGCCAGTCCTTCGGAAAACATATCAGCCTCGTCGAATTTTGCCTCAATGACAAGATTTCCGGTTTTATTTATAAAACCCCACAGATCTCCGATTGAGACGCGAGCCAGACCCTCTCTGAATTGGTCTGCTTCGTCGAAGCCCGGTTGAATAACGACTTCACCACTTTCATCTATAAATCCATATTTAGCGCCAACTTTGATCTTCGCTAACCCTTCGGAAAATGCCTGCACGTAATCGAATCTGGGCCGCACTGCATAACGTCCCGATCGATCGATAAATCCAAATTTCAGGAATGACTTCTCGTTGGTTGAAATACTAGAGGAATAATTGCTCATGGGTCTCCGTTAAGTCGATTTGTCTGCGCAGTTCGACAGACAACTCTTTCTCGGCAAACTCGAAATGGCGCCAGCCCTGGCTTCAGTAACCGCGAAATTCGCCGCAATACTCAACTTTGTCGTCGATATGCATGACTATGAGCGCGTCGGTCCTTGAAAGTATCGTACTTCTATTTAGTTTGTTTGTCAAACAAACTAAAGCTGACCCTCTCAATCGAATGAAATTGACGCCCTGAGTAGACGCGTGAAAGGTTTCAATTTCACAATTTCAGCGCTTCAAAAAGCATTCGTAGAATTGCGTGCCGAAGATCAAGCGCTGGCTCCAGGAGTCGTTGAACCACCGTTAGATACACCCTGCAGTGTATTTGATCCTTGATCTACCATCCATTGTCCTTCATACCAATCTGTACTCTTTCCTGCGCCTATTGTGCTGAGGCTGCTGGCTGTTAGTACCGGTTTTCCCGTGTTGTTCTCTTCAGCGGTAGTATCAGCCGAATTGGTTGTGTACGCAGCCGCGTTTTGAAAGTTGTTAGCGAATGTGTTTTCCCAAGTTACTCCTGCAATTGCTGGCGGATTTTCATTTGGATCGGTGTTGGTGAAGGTAGCTCCTTCAGTTCCATTGGGATCATTTTGGCTAGTGAGTAGATTCTGCGCTTGAAAGACATTCACAGACGCTATGTCTAAATTGCCGCCAGTCGCGCTCGGTTTGGATGTAGTCCACCCGCCATTGTTGTTGTCCAGGGCCATGTACATGGGTGAACCATCTGTGGTGTCGTAGACCGGATTGTAGCCAACTTCCTTGCCGTCATAATAGAATTCGATGTTCTTATCGTTCGGCATCCAGAGCGCGCCGTAGGTGTTGTAACCGGTGGTCATATTCGAAACTCCGGTGACGTAAGGACCTTGATCTTTATCGGTACCAGCCGCCTTATCCGTATCTCCTGAGTTCGAATGCACGCCGGCGAAATAGGAAGTGAGTCCCTGGCCATTTGTGTTGCTGGTTTGCGCTTCCATAATGTCGATTTCAGCCGACGGCGCTCCAGTAGGGTTCAGGGTATGCGCCGAACTTTCCAAAAACCACCCCGGCCAACCATTTGGTGTGCCTTCGACTTTCATGTCAGCCTCGAAGTAGCCGTATTTTTGCTGGAATCCCTGACCGGTCGTAGTATTCATTGAGGTGATAATCGAAGTTGGAGTGAGCTGCAATGCATCAGGCCCCCCGTTTTGTTGCTGGAGTGCTGCGTCAGCTGAGGTAGCTACCGCTCCGCTATTGCTACCCTGGATAGTGCCCTGATACGCAGTGTCATCTCCGGATTCAGAGCCGGCTGGTGTCACTAACCCAGTGCTAGATTCAGTTGGGACCAACAGACTGCCCCCATCAATGAAAGTTGAGCTGCCTGAATTCCCGCCGTCATTGCCAGTGGTGCCATTAGTGCTTCCGCCGCCAGCGTCGCCAGTGGTTGTGCCCGTTGTGCCGGTAGTCGTAACGGTCCCCGTTTTGCCTGTGGTTCCTGTCGGGTTGCCGTCTCCCGAGGCACCAGTCGTGCCGGTAGTAGAGGAACCTCCGGTGCCATCAGAGCCAGTCGATTCTGAAGAAGAACTTGGTAAAGCTCCAGGCATGTCTGCTTGGAGAACCGATCTCAGGGCGGCCGCGTCGGTGGAGCTTAATCCAGCTTGGGTAAGCGCACCGCTCATGATGGAGTTGTCGATACTCGTCTGTCCTGTATAGCTATCCTCAACATAAGTTTCGAGGTTCTGATACCCACTCGCCGAAAGCTTTTGGGATGCATCAGTCAATGTTTGCGACATCGTTGGATCGCTCGCCTCCAGCCCTGCCGCAAATTGGTCCGAAGCAAATGCAGTCGGCATGTCTGTCTTCAGTACATTCGTCACAGCACTTTGATCGGCTGCATTAAGCCCGGATTGATTCAGCACATTGTTCATCAGCGTGCTGTCCATGTAAGAATCGCCTGTGTAGTTAGCAGCAAGGTTGCTCTCAACTTGGCTCCAGCCCTGGGTTGATATTCCGCTGGCTGCGAGGTCGGTCAGCGTTTTGTATAAGGCTGGATCAGACTCTTGAGCGTAAGTCAAAATCTGCGCCGGTTGCATATTGTTATTCTCCATTTCTGCGGTCCGCAAGGCGGAAGCGTCAGCTGAACTGAGCACATTCCTCGTCACCGCTTGGCTCATTATTGTGGCGTCGAGATTAGTATTGTCAGTTGGATTTTCTGTCGCTATATAGTTCTCGAGAGTGTTATAACCGGCAGTAGTCATCGTAGTTGATGCAGCTTTAAGAGTTGCAGCGAGAGAGGGATCTGCTTGCTCCAGGGTTGAAAGTGAAGTGCCAGCACCAGAAGTGGGCGCACCACTGGTGGTTCCAGCTCCGGTCCCAACTCCTTCACTACCCGAAGTGGTTGCCCCAGACTTTTCACCAGTCGTTGTGCCGCCCGGATGATTATCTACGCCTTGACCGCTTGTTCCAGGTTGACTATTGTCGCCGCCAGGCGAGCCCTGATTTTCGCCTGAAGAAGACTGGCCCGCTGCAGTAGTTTTGGAATCCCCAGATGTTCCAGATGCATGATGGTCGTGGCACGAATCATGTTTATCGCCGTGCTGAGAACTGCTTCCATTGCCAGGCTGTCCTTTGTCATCTCCGTGGTCGCTCTTGCCGTTTTTATCGTGCTTGTCATGCTTGTGGCCATGACCATGCTTCTCTTCATGGCCATGCTTTTCGCTATGACCATGCTTCTCGTCATGGCCATGCTTGTCTCCATGACAATGTTTGTCGTCATTTGATTTTTGATGTTCTCCGTGCTCATCGGAACCCTTATGTGAGTGGCCACTCGAACCCGCCTCATGGCCTTTATCTTGCCACTCGTGGTCGCTGCTTCCGCCATACGGATCGCCGCAGTGCATGTGTCCGGAGCTTGAGAAACCGGTTTGGTCCTGACTGCCGGACGACCCAAAAACAGACCTCACGTCATCGGGATTACTCATGTTGACCAGCGTCTTATTGTAATTTTGACCTGATCCGACCTGGCTTTCAGAACTTTCGGCGCGGGTAAAATTGGCATCATTAGACATGTAAACACCCCATTTTGAGCGAGCAAAACTGAACGAATAAACCGAATTCGTTTTTGAGCGGCAGCAAAGCCGACGCATTAATATTAAGAACAATGCAGTTGGTATCTATATGGATCTTGCGATTGCTCTTTGCTGACTTGCATCAATGTGAGTGTGCAAGTGCTAGCGATCAAGAGTCGCGGTGCACTTACTGCGAGCAATGCCGACGGCATTTTCGCAGAAAGAATGATGGAAGTGTGAGT
>CAJCHQ010000821.1 GCA_903970295.1 Bryobacterales bacterium | reverse complement strand
CCAGAGCAAATCCGTGACATCTTCACTGCGAAAGAACTCGCGCACCTAAATGCCAAAGCCCAAGCATTTAAGATGCATCGCGATAATAGTTAGACGGATATTGCATCAGTCGAAATGATGTCCGATGAAATTGGCAACAGTTTCGGAATACCAACGCATATCGTGCATCTACCAGCGTTGCGATTGGGTTATGAACGGTTGGCGAAGTTTAACTTGGAGCGATTTCGAAAAGACATGACGATCCAAGTGGAGGCAGCCGTAGTTCTATTGAAGAAATTCGCGCCAAAGATGGCGAAGTTCCCTGCAGCGCGGGTGGTATTTGTAGTGTCAAGTGTGACGCGGAGCTTGCCACCAAAGTTTATGTCTATGTATACCGTGGTGAAGTATGCGCAGCTAGGCCTCATGCGCGCGACAGCGGCAGAATATGCGGCGACCGGTCTTACTGTTAACGCTGTCTCTCCAAGCATGATTGAAACCCAATTTCTTGAAGAAATCGGTGAAGTGGCAGTTAGGTTGAGTGCAGCGGCAAACCCAAAGGGACGTAATGCTATGCCAGCCGATGTGATTGGAATGATCGAATTTCTACTGTCACCGGCCGCCAGTTACATGACGGGTGTCGATGTTGCGATTACTGGTGGAAGCCATACATAAGTATGTCCTCCAGAACAAAATATCTCGGTCTCTACATCTGGATCAATTTTGGTTGGAGCCAGTCAATAATATTGATACCTCTCAGATAAGAATTGACGTACCGAAACGTCTGACGTTCTACCACCTGTCTAAAAAACATCACGGCAGCTCAGACTGTCGATCCAAGTCAATATTTAGCATTAGAACGTTGACGCGAGGCTCCCCGAGGAAGCCAAGCTGACGTCCTTCGGTGTGTTGTGATACCAGCTTTCGAACAGTGTCCACCGATAGCCGGCGTTGCGCGGCTACACGACCTACTTGAAACTCAGCCGCCGCAAGCGAGATGTCGGGGTCAAGACCGGATC
Source organism: Bryobacterales bacterium (assembly GCA_903970295.1). The sequence continues at coordinate 493 of CAJCHQ010000821.1, read as the reverse complement.
CAGAAGCAGTGACCAGATCAACAGGAACGTCGCTTCCGGGATGCTCGGGCTGAAGCACAGCAACGTCCCCTGCTACACGGTCAATCAGCTTTTTGTTCGTCGGAGCGTAGTTCGACCCACCCGAATTGGCAGCATCGTACCCGTTGCCTGCCGACGACGGACGCGAATGGAAATATTGAGGAGCCGTGAAAGGCTGTCCAATGAGGCGTGACCCCACCAACTGGCCGTTTCTCCGAATCAACTGCCCGTTTGCCTTATCGTGAAACATCAACTGTGCCAAACCAGTGACGACAAGCGGATAGACTAAGCCAAAGATAATGGTAGTGATGACGGTGTAAAGTACAGCGGTGATTAGATTGCGGCGCATAAAACCCTCAAGCCAAATGAATGGCGGTGATAAGAATGTCGATGAGCTTGATTCCGAGGAACGGTGCGACAATACCGCCGAACCCATACAAGATCAGGTTGCGACGTAGCAGCGCTGCAGCCGACA
>CAJCHQ010000820.1 GCA_903970295.1 Bryobacterales bacterium | reverse complement strand
TAGCCGCCCACATTGTAGAGGGCACCGCCGATAACGGGACCGACAACAGAGCCACTGGTGGCGCCAAGCATGGCTATGCCCATGGCCCAGACGCGATTTTCAACAAAGTAACCAGCGACGAGCGCCAGCCCCGAGGTCCATGTGCACGCTGCTCCAGCGCCCTGAAGAAAGCGGGCGATAAAATGCATTTCGGTATTGGTACCGAAGCAAAATAGAACCGAGGCGATGCTAAGAAAAATAGCTGAAAATATCATCGGTAGCTTGCGCCCAATCCGCTCAGTCACTACGCCTAAAATTGGCGTGGCGACAAGAGAGCCGATGGCATAAGCGCCGTAGAGCATGCTGATCGTGTGTGCGTCATCGATGTGAGCCGGCGACTGCGGCGTTAAAGGCGCCACCATGCCATAGAGAAATTCTTCGACGAAGAGCGCGAACGACACCACGAAAAGAATCATCAACGGTGAAGATCGCAGCTTGTCGAGACGGCTCATCTATGCAACCGAATGTGTCGTGCTCTAATCGCCTAAAGCTTTGTTGACAAGATTCATGCTCTTGGTTACCTGTCGCGACCATTCGCGTAAAGATAGGTTTGGATCTTTGGGATTGAGCTCGAACCAGGTGCGCTGTTCGAGGTATCCCTGAAAAGCGGCTCCCCACGCGTCGGTATCATTCATCACGAAAGCATGTCCGAAGGCACGATCGAAAACATCCGGTTTGTTCTTGACTAATTTAGCTACCGCTCCTTTGCTCTGAGCAACCAGAAACGTTTTCATGCCCAGGTAGCGGCTGGCTTCTTCAGCACCGGCGGCGGTGACAATCGGAATCGATGCTACTTGGGTGAGCAAAATCACTCCGGCTACGGGAATGCCGACGACGAATGTAACCAGATAGAGCAGACTGGCGGTGCCGGCGAACCACAAAGCAGCGGCGGCAAGGGCCGTGGCCACGACCACGCCGAGCGAACCAAAGAGCAAAATCTGGCGTGCTTTATGCGCGTACAGTTGCTCGAGCTTATCGGGCATGCATCTGATCAATCCGCGATTGACCAGAGTTTCTAAGATATTGCTGCGAACAAGAGGAATGCACTTCGGAAAATCTTCCTTCATTTCGGAATAGCGATTTTCGACGCCGGTTCTGAAAATCGCATAGAGCAGCTCTTTTTCATAAGACTGAACGACTTCGTTCTTTTTGGTCGGAGTCGATTTGATGAATCTGTAATCAAGCCGGTGCGAAATCGTCGAATCTTGCTTGTTGGAAGGAGGCGTATTCGGATCTGGCCAGGAAACTATAAGCAGATGTCCGCGCGCGGCAAGATCCAGCAACGTGCCAAAAATGACGCGGCTGGGGCAAGTAATGTCGAGCAGAGCACCCAATTCAGCCGGAGTCAAAGAAGTGGGCGGCGTCCATTGCGTCGGCGCTGATTTGAACATATTGGGTTTGGTTGTGCCGCCTTTCTTGGCCTGGGCCAACCACAAAAGAGCCAGTATAGGCACCAGTAGCGTCTCGAAAAGAGCTAAAGGCAATGTCGGTAAAAACTGTCTCCAGGCCTCTTTGGCATTCTCAACCGGAGCGGCTTCGGCTAGGGGAAATGTGGCGTTGACGATCACTCCTTGACCGGGCCCTATCTTGGCCACCTTGAAAGCAAGATTATTGGCGCTGCCTGTTGTCTCCAAGGTTTCCGGCGGGGTTTCCGGAGTCTTGCCGGTCAGATTCGCGCCTTTCGTTTTAGGCGGTAGCTCGCCAGCGAAGCGAACTTTACAGGTAATGTCTTTGACTGGGATAGTCCAATCTTGACCGGTAACTTCGAACTTCATTTGCTGTTCGCTGCCCACTACACGCAAAGCAGGCACAATCGAATATTCGAGAACGTATGTCTGCTCACCCGTCTGCTCGTCGTCGTTTTCGATCTTCACTTCCAGACTTTGCTGTTTCGTCTTATCGTCTTCTTTTTGATCGATATCGAAGTTGAGCGATTTGCCTTTTTCGTTGGTCACCTTTTGCAGAACAAATTTTTCCGGATCTTGCGCGTCGCCCATGTCGAGGGCAAAACGTCTGAGAAAGAGTTTTTCCGGTTTATCGAAAGTGACAGTGATTTTTTCCGTCACGGCCAGCTTGTTTTCCGGCAGCAATTCGGCGTCACTTTCGAATTTGGAGATTTCTGATGCCAGACAGGCTGGAGAGAAAAGCATCAGGCAAAACGCTGATGCTAGAAGAATGAAAGTGACGCGGCTATGTCTGGCTCTAAGCAAGTCTATAAATCGATTCTGGGTTAATCACATAAGTAGAATGATATCTGACTGGCAACCCCTTGCTAAGGCTGGATTTGCTCTAAGCGGAGACCACTCAGCATATTGTAACTGAGGTGATGATGCCAATAAGTGCATTTCTGCACTCGTTCTTCTATTTCTCTGCTTTTTCGGCGTCGGCAGGAGCGGCTGCAGCGTCGGCAGGGGCCGCTGCGGCAGGTTCTGGTTCTGCCACTGCGCGTGGTGCGATTACTTTGCAGATAACTTCGTCTGCCGGATTGAGGATCTTGATACTGTCTTTGACTTTCAGGTCACCGAAGTGAATCGCGTCTTCCAGTTCGACCAACTTGCTCAAATCGATTTCGATAAAGTCGGGGATATCACCGGGAAGGCACTCGATTTCGGCTTCTTGATAGGCTTCAACATAGTTGTTGCCTTCGGCCACGCAAGGCGAGGTGCCAACGAATTTGAATTGCACGCTGATCGTCAATTTACGGTCGAGAGCAACTCTGTAGAACTCGATGTTCAGTACCTTATGATTGACGCCTTTTCTTTGCACATGGCGAATAATGGCATTGGTTTTAGATTTGCTGCCCATCTCCAACTCGATCATATGGGAGAAAGCGGCTGCAGGCAGACGGCTGAACTCTCTGGCATCGACTTGAACGCTTTCGGGCGCTTGACCAGGACCGTAGAGTGTTGCCGGAATGGCGCCGTCACGACGCAACTGATTGGGCTTTTTGACTTCCCGCTCTTTGACCAGTAATTTGATTTTCTCCATGATCCTTTGACCTTATCCGTGAAGTAATGAATTCAGGCTTGAAGCCTGAAAGAGGTGGTACTGGGGCGCAAGGATTCGAACCTCGGAATGCCTGGACCAAAACCAGGTGCCTTACCACTTGGCGACGCCCCAATCTGTCTCGCAGAGCCTGCATTCTATTGAAGAATGAGCGTGAATGTCAAATTTACGCTAACCAGCTCGTTACTTCAACAGATTAGCTTGCTGAATTAGAGATCGGGCGAAATTTAAGGCTATTTCCTCATTCTCTTGACCGCTAGCCATAGCTGCCAGAGCTTTCAAGCGCTGTTCGGCGTCGAGAGAACGGGCCAAGACCTTGGTCGTACTTGCCGTCTGAGTCTTTTCCACCTCGATGTGATTGTCGGCGACTGAAGCAATGATCGGCTGGTGAGTGATACATAAAATTTGATGAGATTTGGCTAAACGAGCCAATTTGTCTCGCATGGACTGGAGCACCCGCCCGCTCAGCCCGGTGTCGATTTCGTCGAAGATTACGGTGGAAACCTGGTCGGCACTGGCGAAGATGGATTTTATCGCCAGCATTACCCGGGAAAGCTCACCGCCCGAGGCGATTTTGCTCAAAGGCAGGAGCGGTTGTCCCGGATTAGGAGCGATCACAAACTCGATTCGCTCTTGACCTGAAGGACCGATTTCTTCCAGGCGGGTCATGTCAATTTCGAATTTGCATCGTTCCATGCCCAAATCGGCCAATTCGATTTGCACTGATTGACTGAGACTCTTGGCCAGCTTGGCTCGTCTTTGCGAAAGTTCATCGGCGGCCGCTTTCAACTTCAATTGAATCGTTTCGATTTCGGCTTCGATTGCTTCTATGCGAGCTTGCGAATTGCTCAGTTTGTCAATTTCATCGCCGAGACTATCGCGGTGGCTGATCGCTTCTTTTAAAGTCGGCCCGTATTTGCGGCGGATAGCAAACAAAATCGCCAGACGCGACTCGATATTCGTAAGAGTTTCAGGATCGGTATCGAGATTGGCCGCATAACGACGAAGATTGACGGCCGCTTCTTCGATGCTGGCCAGGCTGCTCTCTAGGAGATGCCGCGTATCATCGAGTCGATTGTCGAAACGCGCTGCTTTTTCGATATCCGCTAAACCGCTTTGCAAAAGGTCGACTGCACATGACGCCTCCTCGCGGGCGGAACCATTGAGGGCTGCATAAGCAGAATTGACCATTTCAGACAATTGCTGAACATTAGCCAGAACTTTTTGTTCGTTGCCCAGCTCTTCGTCTTCGTTCTCATCGGAGAGATTGGCTTCTTCCAATTCTTGCAATTGAAACCGGGCGAAATCCAGTCGCCGCAGTCTGTCTTCTTCTGACCCCGTCAATTCTTTGACTGTGGCAAACAATTCTTTGCGGCTGCTTTGCAGTGTGCGCACTTTCTCGATCAGCTTCTTGTGATTGGCATCACCAAGTCCGTCGAGCATATCCAATTGGTATTGACCGGATAGCATGGTGCGAGCCTCGTGCTGCGCGTGTATGGTGAGCAGCAATTCAGACAGTTCTTGCCCAATAGAATGATTGACGAGAGTACCGTTGATGCGAATGCGCGAACCCGATTTTGTGATCTCGCGGGAGACGACAATTTGATCGGGATTATCATCGATCAGTTGATTGCGTTTGAGCCATGCCG
>CAJCHQ010000819.1 GCA_903970295.1 Bryobacterales bacterium | reverse complement strand
AGTTCAGACGTGTGCTCTTCCGATCTCTGAACCGCCATTTTGAGCGCCACTTCCACGGCAGTCGAACCATTATCAGAGTAAAATACTTTGCGCATCGGTGGCGGCAAATGAGTTAGCAGCCGCGCGGCCAGCTCTTCGGCGGGATCATGAGTAAAGCCAGCGAAGATTACGTGCTCGAGTTTTTGAGCCTGTTCGTATATCGCTCTGGCGATTCTTTCGTGAGCATGACCATGCAGATTGACCCACCAACTAGAAATGCAGTCCAGTATTCGCCGCCCGTCTTCCAACTCGAGATAGGCGCCCTCACCGCGTTTAACTTTGAACGGAGCGGGTGCGGTTTTCATCTGCGTAAACGGATGCCACACCGGCGAAGGATCGATCAATTGCAAATTCATACCGGCACTCCAAATTTTTCGTCGAACACCTGCATCAGCTCTTGCTTTGAAACCATCGGAATGGGCTGAATCTCAGCTAATATTTCCACTTTTCCATAGTGCTCGAGGGCCGCACGATTCGACGGATTCGCCTTACCGTTCATAATCACACCCAAGACGGGCACCGCGGCCGAACGAAGACGATCGAGCGTGAGAAGCGTGTGATTCAGCGTGCCCAAACCACTGCGAGCGACCACCACGACGGGTAGTCCTAGCGATTCGATCAGATCGAGCATGAACTGCCTGTCGTTCAGGGGAGCCAGAATGCCACCAGCACCTTCGACAATCAATGGCTCAGAATTAGCTCCAGGCAGAGTCAATTGATCAAGATCGATTGTCACCCCTTCGAGCTGAGCGGCCGCATGCGGTGACAAGGGCTCTGACAAAAGATACCGCTCCGGGTAAAATTTTTCGTCAGGCAGACCTGTGACCAATTTGATCCACTCGGTATCGGTACCGTCTTTGGTGCCGGACTGCACCGGCTTCCAATATTTGGCCCGCAAACCCAAAATCAGAATGGCAGAGACAAATGTCTTGCCCACCCCGGTGTCTGTGCCGGTTACAAAGAATCGCTCTGGTAATCTTGTCATTGTTTTTTCAAAGCTCCGTATAAAACGTCGTAAGTAACCGTCACTTGCCCCCCCGCCTGGCTATCCCAGTACTTGATCAGCTTCCTCAGATTGGCTGGACTACCTCGCTCAGATGCATTTGTACGCGTTTGCGCGCCCAGACTACGCAAAGCTTGAAAGAAATCCAGGCTGGAGGCGAAGCCCGCCCGGATTTGAGTGGCATGCAAATCGCTCGCATAGCCATTTTCCAGGCAATAGTTGTTGATTGTTCCGACCGTTGGTAATCGATTGCCAGTGTATTCAAGGCCAGAGGCTGCGCAGACTGTTTTCCACTCGGGAAAGCTCGAGTCGGTCGGCAGCGAGAAGAGGAAACAACCACCAGGCACGAGGGCCTGCATTATCCCGGCAAAAGCGAGACGCAAATCGACAAACCATTGAGCACCAAATGCGCAGGCAATCAAAGCATAGTGATTGCGTTCTGCCAGTTTCTCGCCATCCAGAACCGCAAATTTGCCGGCACCATTCAGTCGAGACTGACATTTAATCAACATCTCAGCTGATACATCCGAAATTGTCAGGTCGCGCCCCGAACAAAGCTCTACCAATTCACGCGTGAACAAGCCTGTTCCACACGCCAATTCAAGCACCGCCCCCGGTGGCAAATTTGGAACGAGCGAACCCAGGTGTCGTCCCAAGAGCAGCGCCGCATGACGTTGCACGTTGGCGCTTTCTTCATAGGTGTGAGCGGCCGCACCAAAGACTTTTTCAATCCCGGAGACTGCTTTCATCAGACGAGCACCTTCTGCAGTCCCATTACGCTTTTCCCCATCGCTACCCCCAGCTGCTGCAAGCACCAATTCGGATGCGTAAAAGGCAACGCATGCCCGGCATCTGGATGGACCAGCAACCGACTATCCGGCAATTGCCTGTGTAAATTAGCAGCCAACTCGACCGGAGTGACGATATCTTTGGCACCATGCAATATCAAAATCGACTTAGCGCGTGCCAAATTTTCGAGGCTGATTCGCTCAGCATCGAGGCGCCTCAAATCGTCGACAAGTAGGGACAGGTCACAAGTTTCTAGTGTATCAAGCAAAGCAGACGGCCAAGGCGAATCACCAAAACAAGCAGAATAAAACTCGCTCAACAGCGATCGGTGATCGTCTTTCAAGCGCAATAGCATGCGGCGAATCGCTCTTCTAGAAGGAGCTTTTTCACTGACGTGAAACGCTTCAAATCCGCTTACGATCACGAGCAAGTCGGCGACCGCAATCAGTTCTTGGGAAATGCAATGCAATCCGAATGAATGCGCCACCAACACTTTCGTTTTTTGCTCGTTGGGCTGGGGCGATTGCCAGCTGGAGCCGATCAAGGATGACGGCACTACAACATCTCTTTGATCGCAGCCGGGAAAATATCCGCGGTCGAGAGCCGAGAGATGCCAATCTTCCCCCAGGCACTCGCGCCAAACCTGCCAGATAGTTGGAGCAAATGCCCAACCGTGTTGAGCCAAAATTTCGATGCCAGAACTCATGCGCGCTTTCCTTTCCACGAGCGGAAACTCTCGATCAGCTTTTCTAACTGCCAATCAGTGTGCGCGGCAGAGAGAGTCAGTCGAATTCTGGCAGTTCCTTGCGGCACAGTGGGCGGGCGGATCGCCATTGCCAGAATGCCGTTCTCTTCGAGGTGCCCACTCAACCCGAGCGCATCGCCATCACCGCCAACGATGACAGGGATGATCTGAGTGCTTGATGCACGAGTCGAAAAGCCCATCGCCTTCAATTGGTTGCGCAGATACTCGGCTGCCTGAGCCAGTCTCGCGCGCTCCGGCTCCATCCCTGGAATCAGGTCTAGGGCAGCATCGATGGCACCAAGCGTCGCCGGTGGCAGACCAGTCGAGTAGACAAAACCGGAACAGCAATTGATCAAGTAGTCGCGCATTAAACGCGAGCAAGCAATGTATGAGCCGAAACTGCCGCAAGCCTTACCGAATGTACCCATGATCAAGTCGATAGCGGAGTGCCCGGCCGCCAATCCCATGCCGCCCGCACCCAGGACTCCTGTGCTGTGCGCTTCGTCCACGAATAATTGCGCTTTCTGGTGCTGGGCAAGCTTTACCAGCGCTTCGATGTCGGCGCGATCTCCGTCCATGCCGAAGACCGACTCGGTCACGATCCAGCGATCTTTGGCTGCTGCGGCAAATGTCCCGGCCAAGCGACGCTGCAAATCATCGAGATCGTTGTGCCGAAAACGCGCCCAGCGTGCCCCACTCAAGCGGGCTCCTTGCAAAAGCGAATTATGACTGAGCCTGTCGAGCAGCAGAAAACTTTCAGCAAAAGCAACTGCGGAGAGGACGGTAAGATTTGTCTGGAAGCCAGAATTTAAAATCAATGCTGACTCGGTGCCTTTTAGCCTCGCCAGCTTTATTTCCAATTGCTCGTAGCAATCGAGATTGCCGGTAATCAGACGAGAGGCACCACAGCCAGTGCCATAGCGCTGCAGCCACTCGATCGCTCTTTCCTTGAGGAGTGGATGTTGAGACAGTCCCAGATAGTCATTGGCAGAAAAATTGATTAAAGTGCGCCCGTTGCATTCGACCAACATTCCAGCCAGAGGTGTGACCGAGCGTAACGTGCGCAAACGCTGACCAGTCAGCCGCTGAGCCAGAATCTCAGATGGGCGATTACTAATATTGAGCATATGAGGACTTTACGCCAATTCAGTAGCCCGTGCCTGAATACCAGTTAAGTGAGAGGGGCGCGAACAGGAACTTGGCGAGGCTGACCTGGTAAAACCGTAACCTGGCACAGCCGCGTTGGTGACCGAAGCTGGCGGGGCTGCAATAAGTCCAGTCTTCGCCTTGTCAAGCGATCCGCTTTGACCGAGGCCACCTGCCTTTTGCTGCAAACTAAGTGACTTTGGGAACGGTGAGTCGGGTCATAATCCTCGAAAGTCAGGCGGGACGGAATTTTTCCACTCAGGTCCGGGTTGGACAAATTTTGCGCACGGTAATTTGTCTTGATAGGGTCAAAACTATATTCACATTCATTCAACAACACCACCCGAACTCCGACAGAAAACTCATTTTTTAAATACTTTCATTTCCAGAGCTTCTTTTGTGGTTCTGGTGGTTGCTCGTCGCTCGTAGTTATTAGGGTGCTGACCAGTTCGTTCTGAGTCGACGCATCTTCGATCGCTTGTCGGTTCGACCACTAAAAGTGGACTTTGCCTTACTCCGGTGTACCCCGAAACTCCAGAGTGTGCAATTTGCCGACCAAGCATTTCTAACAGGGGAAGCGCAGCTAGCGCTATTTGAGGAGACAAAATGGAAAACCTAATCAAAGCCACAGTCATGTCTGTAGACGCCCAGGCCGGTACAGCAGTTCTGAACATCAACGAGTTGACCCCCGCTCAAATCAGAGTTGACCTGATGGTCGGCGGCGACAAACTCAAGGCCTTCCGCAAATTGCGTCCTGACAGCGAAATCGACGTTACCATCGTCTCCCGCCCTAACACAGGCGACGGCTGGATCGTCGTGCGCCAGTACGATAGCGATAAGGAAGCTGCTGACACTGCTGCGGCCAAGCTGGCGACAGGCACAATCGTCACTGGCACCGTCGTCTCTGTCAACGCCAAAGGTGCGAACATCGTGTCCGAAGGCGCCAAGATCTACGTACCTGTTGAGCAAATCAGCGGTCGGCAGAGTGGACTCAGGGCGCTCAGGTCTGGCAGGTCAATATCCGTGCAGATTACAGGCCGCAGGCTCAACCAGCCTCAGGGCACAGTGCTTTTCGCATCCCAGCAGCTGGCCGACGTGGCCCAGAAACAGCAGATCGCTATTGGCACGTTGCAGGATGCGGTCACGACGCACGAGCCCTTCAAAGTCCGGATCAAATCAGTCAAACCCTACGGCGCCGTCATCCATCTGCTGGACGGCATTCACGGACGACTAAACAAGGAGCAGATGGACAAGGAAACTCGTCGCCGCTTCGACAGCAAGGAACTGCCCCCAGGCACCGTTGTCGATGTCGAAATCGAAAGCGTCAGGTTCAACGAGGGCTGGCGCGTTCTGCTCAATCAAAAGCTGGTCCCTGTGCGCAAATTGCATGGTGAAATCAGCGAAGAAACAGCCGCCCGCGAAGGACGGATCTGCAACTTCGTTGACGGACCGGGGTCACTCGCCAACTCGGCAGTGCTCACGTTCAAGCAAGCTATCGTCAAAATCGATGGCGTTTTCGGTTTGATCAACTGCTGGGAGATCGAGCCTAGCCGTGTGCTCAGGAAGGGTGGG
>CAJCHQ010000818.1 GCA_903970295.1 Bryobacterales bacterium | reverse complement strand
ATCTAGAGATTCTTGACCCTTATCATAAAATTGCATGCCCTGTGTGAGGCGTGCGCTGTCCTGAACTAAACGTCGATCTTGCCATGTAGCCACGTCTTTGGCATTGCCGTAATAGTTGTATTGAGCAGCAGTATCGTTCCAATCGACAGTCCCGGTTTGGTTGAAATATCTGGGAACGACTCCATTGGTAGGCAGATGAGGATTTTTTGCATCATCACTCAAATGAGTGTTGGCCGCAGTCATTGCCGCCTGATAGTCCTGGTCGGCCAGAGTCAGTTTCTGAATAACGGCTGCTTCATGGGACGACCGATCGAGCGCAACTTGATTTTTGTTGGGATTGCCATCGCCCTTGGCTAGCGCTAATTCTTGCCCTGCTTGCAGTGTATTAACCTGCGCCGCCATGATTTCGAACCACGGTTCATCGGTACCTTCTTTAACGCCCTTACTGTTGGTCACGGTCGCATCGTGGCGTAGTTGTTGGTCAACTTGTGCAAGAAACGCTGCCGGAATGTGATCGCTATACTTGATGAAATCATCAACGCCAGTTTGACCGGCGTTGGCTGGTGCGTCTGGGCTGGTCAGCCCGCGCAGAAGCGGTACAGTTGATGAACCACCATAATTGCCGCCACTCGGTGCTTCAAAATAATTTCTGAAACCTTGCAAACGCAGCTGTCCGGCAATTCTGTCCGTAGGTTGGTCATAGACAGGTGCCTTAGTCTTATCGTCAAAGACTGGTTTATTTTGAGCGTCCATTTTTTGCTGATTGATTGTGATGTAATCAACGTCAGGCGGCAGGATGAACTTTTTTTTGTCTTGCGGTTTTACACCGGGTTCATCGACGACAGCCCAAAATGCCTGACCGCCTTTGCCGTCAGGTTCGACTTCTACGTGAACGTCGGCTTTGCCCTGATGGTTAATCACCAGCTTTTTCACGTTGGGCTGATGGACGGCATCGTCAAAAAACTGGCTTTTGAAGTCGACAGTCAGTGTGCCGTTGGCGTCGGGCTTGGGCATTGTTTCAGGCGGCGGAGTGACTGCGGCGGCAGGACCCTTCGGAGCGTCGACCGGTTTGGCGGCGTGATTATCTGTGGCGGCCGGGCTAGGCGCTGCTGCCTTCTTGGCGTCTCCTGACCCGCCAAACAGGTGAAAGTTGTGCCACCAGTTAGATAGAGAAGTCAATTCCTGGGATGCCCAGGTGCTGAAGCCGCTGTCTGATGATTGCGGATTGTCCAACCGTGGTTCGTCTGCCATTTGCCCCGACTCCTGATATAGCAGTCTAACTATCTGCTCAAGCGAGAAGCGAGTCAATGTGGGGAATACGAATGAATGCGCTTATGACAGCCTGGTTATGGCTTTGGCAGGCTTTTTAAATCCGCCGGGACGATTCTCCAGCAGAATTGATGATTTTGGGCTATGGCTCTTGAGCGATAGCTCCTCCGGATTATTCGATCGTAAAATCCTATTTGTTTCGGGTTGAGCTTTGACAATAATGTGCGCGCAATCAGTCAGACACTCACCGCGGGCGGTGACTGACCCAACTGTATTGGAAATGATTAGGGCTACGGGGAATTGAACCCCGGTCTTCAGAGTGAAAATCTGACGTCCTGGCCGCTAGACGATAGCCCCGTCTTGGACCCGTGACGCGCTTTCTTGGAGGGTGATTTGCTTTCTGGGCCTGCTATCGGCTTACAGCCGGCGCAAAGCTTGTCAAATTTTTCAGGACCAAACGATTATCTGTTCGCTGGATTTACTGGACAGGTATGCGACGATCCCTTTCCACCCTCTGAGTCGCGCCACAGGCGCGGTGTCTCGAGTCGGCTCAATAAATAGCGCATGGTGGAGCGATTCTCGACCAAAATAAAATCGCTCGCGAAATTGCATTTCACGTTAGTGATTGTTGAATTTATTTTGCTTAGGAATGCGGCTTTCATAGCGTCGCTCCAAGTGATGTATGAACTTCCAACTTACAACAGATCATCGTGTTTCGTCAAGGAGAATTTGATACCATTTCGAAAATACTTTCAACGTTTAGTTGATCAAAACTCGTTGATCATTGTAACGACACCGCTGCTGGTGCTGCTCCTGCGCAATAATATTTTCTTTCAGTGGAACACTAATTTCGTTGATGCGTCTTCACCAGGGTCAATTCGAGGTCCTGCTTTGTTTGATTCATCTGTTATTATTGCTCGTCGATTTTTGGCGGTGTTCGCAGTCATTTTGTATCCCGCTGCAACTTTCGCGTTACAGCCAGGCAAAGATGAAAGCAAGTCAAATACAAAGTTACCGTCGAGAAATTCCTCCAACTCTCAGCTCAGCCCTCGCCCTGCAGAAGCAGGCAGCGAGTCAGAGCCGGTATTGTCGGATCAGGAAAGAGAATCGAGTATTCAAAATTTGCGTAGGAGAAATTTGTTGTTTCCAATTGAGGGCGTCGACCCATCGACAATCAAAGGCTCGTTCTATGAAATGCATGGCGGCGCAATGCACGGCGCAAGCGATATCCTGGCACCTCGAAATACCCCGATTCATGCCTTGGAAGATGGCACTATCGCCCAACTTTTTCTTAGCAAACCAGGCGGGTTGACGATCTATCAATTCGACCCGAGCGGCGAGTATGTCTACTACTACGCTCATCTCGAAAAATATGCCCCAGGTCTTACACAAGGTGACAAAGTAAAGCGTGGTCAAGTCATCGGCTATGTCGGCACGTCAGGCAACGCTCCTAAAGACACACCGCATCTGCATCTTTCCGTAAGCCTTCTTGGTCCGGAAAAACATTGGTGGGTTGGTGCTCCTATCGATCCGTACGATGTCTTCAACAAATAATGTGGATAGGTGGAACTAAAACTCAGCCAATGCGACCTAACCGTACATATATAGGAACGAACAGGGGGAGGCTCGCGTGAACGCATCGCTGCGGTTGAACGTTTTGATTGCTCTATCTTTGATTTGCACGATCTCTGCCCGCCCGGGCACTGGTGCTGAGACCAAGCCTCCAGCGCAACCTCCGGTCCAACCTGCTAGCCAACCGATGACTCAACCCGCCAAGCAAGTTGCGAGCCCTTCGCCAACTCCTAAACCGGCGCCGGCTTCTAACCCGGCGTCCACATCCGGGCCTTTTACAAACCATCATTACGTTTTGACTAAGACAATCGGCATGAATGGTTATCATGCCGAAGATCCGACTTTAGTAATCGTCGATAAAGGTAGCCATTCTACAATTGTCTTGCAGCTTCAAGGTAATACAATTGTCCGCGTGCTGACCATTTCCAATTCGGTTGGCAACACGAAAAAGCCAACGCCTCCAGGCAGATACACGGTCGTATCAAAAAAGCTGGATCCTAAGTGGGTGCCACCGAAAACAATCAAACACAAACCTGTTGCTCCCTACAGTCAAACCCATGAGAATCCTTTGGGAGTCGCTGCCATTTTTCTGGACAAGTACGATATTGACTTGCATGGCACAAACGATCAAAAAGACATTCGCAAGAGCATCAGCCATGGTTGTGTACGCCATTCGAATCCAGACATCATGCGTCTCTACAAGATGGTTGAGCGAGGAGACACCGTGTATATCATTCGACAATTTCGTGGCACTGTTCTCAACCAATCAGACTTCAAGCCCAGACATAAAAAGGAAGCGTCGGCTCAGAATTGAGCGCTGATGGCAATTTTTATGCGCCAGTCGGGCGTAACCCGAAGGCGAGGGAATCCGGAAAAATTTATCGGTAAGTCCGTACTGGCGCCGAGGCTTAACCGATATCGGTTCAGTTGCTCGACTTGGGACGCTGGCGGGTAAAAAGTGGATGTCGGTTGTTAAGCGCAATATCTGAACATTCGGGAACAAACTGCTAACTTTTTCGCGTGACCGTCGTCAGTTCCAGGACTGTGCGGCTGAGCCAAAGACTGGGGGAAGTCTCGAAACGTGCAAAACCTGATCAATAAATTGCCTTCCGACGCGGTCGTCTTAGAGCCGCTAGAGCCGCTTGGCCGGGCAGTTAAGCTGTTTTTCGGAATGTTCAATCCGCATAACCTGACCAGCTTTAATTTCCGTCTCTGCAAGAAAAATTGCATTTGGCTGGGTGAACAATCGTTCCCGCTGGTGGCGATTTCGTCTATATTCGTCGCACTGGCATTGACGGTGCAAACAGTTAATGAGATGCGAGATTACCGGGCTCAGGATATGTCGGGCGCTTTGATTGCGCTCGGTTTGTTGCGCGAGCTGGGACCACTAACGGTAAGTCTGTCCTGGTCCGCTCGAGTTGCTGCTCTTCTCAGTGTGCAAGCACACGAGTTTGGGCAGGAAAACTCGGATGTGCCCTTTATTCAGGAATTTGTTTTGCCGAACTACGTGGCTGGCATTTTCATGTCAGTGCCCTTGTCCGCTTACGGCCTGGTGATTGGATTTGCTTCGTCGGCGTTGATTGCTCCCTTGCTTGGCGTCAGTTCTACTAATGATTTTCTGGAATCGGCACGATTGTCGATCAGAAACAAAGACTTAATCGTTTATTTCACGAAGTTGATTTTAATCAATCCGACTGTAGCTGTCTTCACTGCCTGTGCGATCGGGCGCATTCATCGCGGTGATTCTGCTCACATTGCTACCAATGCCGTGACGGCCATGTTCATCGCGGCGGTGGTAGCCAACTTCATCGTCACTTTCCTCATCTACATACACTAACGGTACATAAACGGAGCTGAACTGGTGGAAACTCTCGAAAGAAGTGAAGTCAAGCAATCGCGGCAAAGTGGATCCGATGGGCACACCGCGTTTTTTACCCTGGTCGCCCTATTTCTCTTGCTTTGTGCTTGGACCTGGCTCAAAGGATGGTCTATATTTCACGCACCACAACGGTTTAACGTAGAATTCAGCGATGCCGCCGCATTGAATGTGGATGCCGCTGTGAACGTAGATGGCATCAGGGTTGGTACGGTCGAACACTTGCTTTTGCGCGGTAAGCATGATGTTCTAGTCGGTCTGCGCATCAACACCGATAAGATCAAAATTCCGCAGGGATCACGCTTCGAAATTTTTATGAATGGTGTCGTCGGAGCCAAGTATGTCGAAATTACTCTACCTGACGTTAAGCCAGGAGAGCCATATCCGCCACCCCTGGACATGAATACCCCGGCGAAAGGAGAAGATCCGGTCAGACCAGAACTGGTCATCAATAAAGTAGCGGCTAACATCAACAGTCTTGATCTGGAAGGCATCGAGCGCAAGATGGATCGCAACATGAGCAAGCTCGTTTCCGCTGCCGATCATCTCAACGACCTGTCTCAGCACTTCATGCCGGTTGCCGACCGTGCGGTCGTCGTTGAGAATAGCGTGGCAGCTCTGTCCAACGAACTCGAGGGGACATCGAAAAAGCTCAATCGGATTCTCGATAACCCTAACTTCTCTGGAGATTTGAAAGAAACTGCGCAGAGGGCCAAAGAAACATCACAAAATATTCAAGCCGCGATTCACGAGCTGAATACGACACTCTCGGATAAACCTTTCAGACAAGACTTGATTCAAGTGATGGACAAGTTGAGTCTCTCCACCGATCAGATCAGGCGGACGGCTCTGACCGTTCAGAAAATGGGTGACGACAAAGGTTTGCGATCTGACCTGAAGCAAATGCTGGGCGATGCAAGAGACACTATGGATAAAGTCGACAACGTCGTGAGCAAACCGGCTTTCGGTGCCGATCTCAAATCGACTCTGGCAAAAACTCAATCAGCTGTCGACCATATGGATCTGGTCGCCAGACAAATGAATCAAATTCTCGATAAGAAACACCCGCTGTGGCATTTGATGGTGGGACGCCCTGGTCATATAAAAGTGCAAACCAAGGCTGTGAAGATCGAGGGCGGTGTCAAAAGTGGCAGCACGGTCGTCAAAGTGGAGAGTAAGACTGACCTGAGCACACCTGACAAGACAGACGATACACCCGCCAGTCCTCCCGCTCCAGCGCAGACAGACGCACCAACTATCAAGCCGGCAGACTAATTATCATAAGGGCAATGTCCTATTGTTCTCTAAATTTGATCTCTGCCTGCAAGCGATGCACGAATTCGTCGGGAGTCATCAGTCCCATGTCACCGTTGCGGCGGTGGCGGATAGCTAATTGACCGTTGGCTGCTTCTTTGTCGCCAATCACTACCATGTAGGGAACTTGATCGACCTGTGCTTCACGAATTCGGTAGTTCATCGTTTCCGCTCGCGCATCTAAGTGCACACGCACATCATGCTCTTTCAAGCGCTTCATCAGATGATTGGCGGCGTCATGGTGCCGGTCCGAAATCGGCACGACCACGACTTGAGTCGGTGCCAGCCAGAGCGGGAAGACACCTGCGTAATGCTCGATCAATCCGCCCACGAACCGTTCGAGCGATCCCAGAACGGCCCTGTGCACCATCACTACTTTGTGCTTGTTGCCATCTTGAGCTATGTATTCGACTCCGAAACGCGTCGGCAAATTGAGATCGACCTGGACAGTCGGTCCTTGCCATTCTCGCCCGATTGCATCATAGAGTTTGATATCGATTTTCGGCGCGTAGAATGTGCCACCACCTTCATCGATGTCGTATGTCATGTTGCGCGCTTTGAGCGCACCTTCAAGTGCACGCGTGGCATCCGCCCATTCCTCATCGGTGCCGATCGATTTTTCCGGACGGGTGGAAAGGTAGGCTTTATAGGTATATCCGAAGACCTTCATCATGAAATCGACTAGATCGAGAATGCCGTTGATTTCATCTTCCAGTTGCTCCGGTGTGCAGAAGATGTGCGAATCATCTTGTGTAAATCCACGTACGCGCAACATCCCATGCAGAACACCAGATCGTTCGTAACGATAGACTGTGCCCAACTCTGCGAAACGCAATGGCAAGTCGCGATAACTGCGCAGTTGCGATTTATAGATCATGATGTGTCCTGGACAATTCATCGGCTTGGCACGATAGGGCTGGCCATCGATGTCCATAGCCGAATACATATTCTCGCCGTAGCTTTCTAAGTGACC
This sequence comes from Bryobacterales bacterium, assembly GCA_903970295.1. The sequence goes on along the minus strand of CAJCHQ010000818.1, from coordinate 2,568 downwards.
GCTGATTCGGTAGAGCTCTTCGCTGGCGATATGCGGTGTGTAAACGAAATCATAGCCCCGCCGGCGGTGCTCAGCCCGCCAGAAGTCTTCAATCACGGCGCGCACCGTAGCCAGTTTCGGATGCCAGAAAACCAGTCCCGGTCCTACTTCTTCGTGAGTCGAAAAGAGATCGAACTGTTTCGAGAGTTTTCGGTGGTCACGCTTTTCCGCCTCTTCGAGGCGGTGCAAATAAGCTTCCAGGTCTTGCTTACTCCACCAGGCCGTGGCATAAATTCGTTGCAGCCGCTCTCTATGCTCATCTCCGCGCCAATAAGAACCCGAGACCTTGAGCAGCTTGAAAGCCTTGATGTGATTGGTCGAAGCCAGATGCGGTCCGCGGCAGAAATCGTTCCAGATTGTTTTGCCTTCCTTATCCTGCATCAGATACATAGTCGGATTGTGGTCTCTATGTTCTTGCAAAAGTTCGGCTTTGAATTTTTCTCCCTGATTCCGAAATTCTTGCAATTGCTCGTCGACATCCGGAATATTGAAGCGAACCAACCGTTGATTCTCTTTAGCGATGCGAGCCATTTCGCTCTCGATTTTTTCGAGATCGTCTGGTGTCAAAGTATGATCCGGAATATCGAAGTCATAGTAGAAACCATCGTCGATAGTCGGACCGATCGCTATTTTTGCTTGCGGAAAAAGCTTTTGTACGGCCTGGGCCATGACGTGCGCAGTAGAGTGGCGCAATAATTCTATCGATTGAGGATCTTTCGGGGTGAGGATTTTAACTGATGAACCGTCGGGCAATGGCGTGAATAAGTCGCGCAATTCTCCATCGAGAAGAAGGCCTACCGCTTCACGATAAAGTCCTTGTGAAATCGCTTTGGCCAGATCGGCTCCCGTTGCGCCCGTTGCCAATTCGCGAGTCGAACCGTCGGGAAGTTTGATTTGCACTTGCCCATTCGCCGGCACAGGCTGATCGCCCTCACCGCGCTCGATTTCTGACACATTGGCCATGGAAACGCTCCTTTTCTTTAGGTCCTATGGCATTTTAACAGGCGAATTCCTGCTTAAGCTCTTTCAAGAAAAGCTCCAGGTGTTCCTGCAATGTATGGAAACGTATTCCGGCTGCGTCCCAGCGGTAGATTCCGCTCGCCGCTTCGCCAGAATCCAGCCAGATTTCGACCTTGAGCCCGGAGGCGGAGGCTCTGACGACAGATAGTTCGAAGGAAGGCTCAGCCGGTTCGAAAAGCAGTCGATCCTTGGTCTGATTGACAATTTGCTCGATTTTTTCGGCTAATTTCAGGACTTCATCTTGCGGCTCCCGGCAAAAGAGGCAATCGACGGCCAGACCACTCGAAGACTCGCTACCCAGCTCCAGTTTGTAGTCGCCGCAGCAGGCTTTCAGTTGAAATCGCTGCCAGCTTTGTCCGCCAATCGATTCGAGCGCGCCCTTTGTGATTTCGAGGGTGCTGGGGCGCTCGCTGTCTTCGGATCTCAAAATGGCCATTTAATCTGCTCTTTCCTTCTCGCTCGCGCTGACTTTAAAAACTATTTTCCTATGCAAAAAGTGGCGAAGACGTTGGTGATTATCTCTTCCGAGACGATCTCACCACAAACTTCTGAGAGTTGATCGACAGTGCATTTCAAATCACTTGCCAGGCAATCCTGGGGCATCTGATTGAGTACGCTCTCCCGGGCTAGCTCGAGTGAAGTAATCGCTTTTTGGCAAAGCTCGCCCTGTCTTTGATTGAGTGAGCCGCCGGCTTCTTGCAATTGTTTTTCGTTGATTACCCAGGTGGAGACGAAATCGGTGAGGCTCGCTAAATTTTCACCGGTTTTGGCCGAAATCATCATATGCGTCAGCGCGCTTAATTTAGTCGAACCGAAAGAAAAGGCAGGCTGCAAATCCATTTTGTTGCCAAGCGCTATGTATGGTTTGGCACCGATCATTTCTAAAATCAGCTGATCGTCTTCTGTCCAGGAGGAGCTGACATCGAAAAGAAAGAGGATGAGGTCCGCCTGATCGACCGCATTGCGAGAGCGTTCGATGCCAATCTTTTCAACCTGATCGTCGGTCGTCCGTATGCCCGCGGTGTCGGTCAAAATTACCGGAATACCGTTCATGTCCAGCAACTCTTCCAGTGAATCTCTGGTGGTGCCGGGAATGTCGGTGACGATGGCCCGCTCGAATCGCAATAACTGATTGAGTAGACTGGATTTGCCGGCGTTGGGTTTGCCGACGATAGCCAGGCGCAAACCCTCGCGCAGGAATCGACCACTGCGTGAAGTGGCGGCCAGATTTTCTAATTTGCTCAGAGCCTCTGACAAAATCGTCTGAATGTCGTCCATTGGTGTATCACCGACTTCTTCGGGGAAGTCGATGCCGGCTACGACTCGTGACAACAGCTCGAGAATATTGTTGCGCACCAACCGAATTTGTTGACCGAGTTCTCCGCTCAGTGCCGAAACTGCCAGACGACTTTGTCGAGAAGTTTTGGCCTGGATCAGGTCGTATACGGCTTCCGCTTGAGTCAGATCGATGCGGCCACTTAAAAAAGCCCGCTGCGTAAATTCGCCCGG
>CAJCHQ010000817.1 GCA_903970295.1 Bryobacterales bacterium | reverse complement strand
TTGCAAAGATCGCCTCCGAAACTCGTATGCAACTTACCAATACTGGAGAAGTTTTTGGCAGCCCTCTCTACATGAGTCCAGAACAATGCGGTGGTGAAGCGATTGACCACAGAACAGATCTGTATTCGTTAGGTTGTATCATGTACGAATGCCTGACCGGCACGCTACCTTTCGTTGGTGAAAATCCGCTTACAACAATGTTGAAACATCAACAGGAAGCGCCGCTCAGTCTGTGCCAAGCCACGATGGGAGAAGTCTTTCCGGACGAACTAGAACGAATCGTGGCAAAACTACTGGCTAAGCAACCGGCAGATCGCTATCACTATGCCGCAGAACTAATTCCTGATTTGAAGAATGTCAAAGCGAAAGGCTACACCGCCGCTTATATTCCACCAATAGCACATACCAATGCCTCTGGTGATTTTTTTCGCAACCTTCGCGTTCAGGCGGCTGATAAGGTGGGTTTCACGCAAGAAGCAGTAGAGGCGAACCGTCGGTCTCTGGAAGAAGATTACATACTGCCTAAGTTCTTGAAGACTGCCTATGAGGCAGTCGTTGCTCGCAAGGAAGGGGAGATAGTTCCCAAATGGGTGATGGTAGTGTGTGTGTTGAGTGGTGCCATTGGTGCAATTGCGATATTTCAGATTGCTATCGATTCTGCTCCCAATCTGTTCCAGACTCTGTCTGGTGCCTCAAAAGTCTTTGCTGGCGCGGACAAGGCTACGCCCCAAACCGGTGCGAGAGCTGAAAAGCCTAAAGAGGCCAAAGACAAAACTGTTGTCATCAATCCCTACGTTGATCGGAAGTGGTTGAGTACATTGAAAGACAAACCGCCTGACCCTGACGTGAAGAAGAAGAACACGCCTGACACCGACGTGAACAAGAACACCACGCCAGCAGGTGAGGAGTTGAGTCCTGGCGAAAAGGAAATATGGAGTGCTCTGGCAAAGGTGCACACGATTGCATTGAAAACCAGTGAATACCCGAAACTTTCTCACTGGCAGATGCTCGAACGGCTAACCAATCTGCAAGAGTTAGATCTTGAAAGATCTGAGAGCGAAGTTGTTCATAAAAGTTTCAAGCCAAGTAGCACCTTCAGCGCGTCGAGCTTGACCTATTTGAAGAAATTGCCTCTGCGTTCCATCGATTTGACTTATTGCAAAGTATCAGGTGGACTCCAAAATATTGCCCATATCCCGACGTTGCTTTCACTCGATCTTTCTAATACCGGGATTAATGATGAGGACTTACTGCAGCTAAATCCGAATCTTCGTGATTTAGACCTGTCCACGTGCGAAATTACGGATAAAGGAGTTGCCAGTCTGTTGCCATTAAAGCGATTGCGCAACTTGAATCTTTCCCTTACGTCCATAACCGACAAGTCATTGGATATGCTTGCACAAATGAACCTTGACTCTTTAAACATCAAGTCGACCCAACTTAGTCCTGCGGCGATCGTCAATTTCATGAAGCGAAAACGCGATTGTATCGTAAACTTCAAATAGCTCAGCTACCCCATGTCGTGTGCACCCGTGCTTGAAAGAAGCGGCACATGGAGCTGATACAATGCGGGCTCATTTCAGGTGGCCCCCGACTAGTTCTCCACCCAGGGCTTTGCCTCTTTCATTTAAAAGTTCGACGAAAGGAAGATATAGACGGGGGTGCCGAAAAATTCCGACTTTGCTGCCAACGTACCAATTATTTGTGTCAACTCGCTGCGAAACCTCGACTACACATCCATTCTCAAACTCGAAAACGGCACCTCCGCGCTTGATCGATTCCTCCATGGAACCAATGTCGACCTTTGGAATATAAATTCTCCCAGCTAACTCGGCCAGGGCTTTGACGAATTGAAATTCTTTGGGATCAACTATGCTGTATTTCTCATTTCTGTAGACTGGAACTTCGACCTCATACGGATACCTGTTGCCCTGCTGATCATACCGATATCTTGTTTGGTACGCGTAATGATCAAATACTTGCCGTTGACTCATCGGCGGGTCACTTATAAGCTTTTGATCGTCGAGAGACGTTGCTATAACTTGCCTAATACAAGTTAGCACGCCCGAATCCCGCTTCCTCTCGCCAGAATTCTCGTCTCGATCATCCCGTTCATTATCTCCAACATCTTTAGTGTTACGCGGCAAATATTTCTGCCGGTCGTGAGTCAAATATCTTCGCCGCTGGCAGATTTGACGAGCTGATCGATTTGTAGTAGTCGCGAAGGACTTG
>CAJCHQ010000816.1 GCA_903970295.1 Bryobacterales bacterium | reverse complement strand
AGGCGTGGCAGCCTTTTCCTGAACAGCCGGCGCAGAAACTTTTTCCGGATCCAATCGGGCGCCAGGGGAGATGACATTCATTTTGACTTCGCGCTCTCTCGGTTCGCTGGCGAATGAATTGTCCAGATATATCAGCGATTTTTTAGCGTCACGAACCCACTCGGCATCGGGTTCCAGGTCGACCGCCTTTTTCAACATCGTGTGAGCCTGAGCCCAGTGCCCTTCCTTAAAGTAAATTGCGCCGACTCTGTAGTAAGCATCGGCCATGCTCGGATTGACCTGGAGAGCTTTGACAAAAGTGCCAATTGCTTCGGGCATTCTCTTCTCATATTCGAGTGCCGTACCCATGTTGTAATAAGCGGAGGCAAACTTCGGATCGATTTTGATAGCTTGCAACCATTTTTCTTTCGCGTCTTCAATCTTGCCCTTGGCATAAAGAACGGTGCCAAATCCATTCAATGTGGTGGGGCGATCGGGCTTCAACATCAAAGCCTTCTGGAACGCTTCGATCGCTTTGGTGTAGCTTTTTTGAGCAGCGTAAATTCCACCCAGGTTGCTCCAAGCTTCTTCTAATCGATCATCGGCTTCGATCGCGGCGCGATATTCGGCAATCGCCTGATTGAGAAAACCAGTTCCGTGCAGTTCGACGCCACGGTTATAGTGTTTGAGCGCATCTTCGTTGTATGTACGTTTGACGGTATCATCCGTTTTGCCACTGCTTCCGGTATCGGCGGCAGCTTTACCCTGTTCAGGATCGGCAATCGGTTGATCGGCTTCTGGGGCAGACATGGCTGCCTTCGCCTCGGCGAACACTGGCTGAGAAAGCACTAATTGCCCGAAAATTGCCGATGCAATCAGGAAGCAGTAAACAAATACTCGGGGGGATGAGTTGGACAATATCTTCGACGACCGTTTTTAGGGAGAATAGGGCTTTCGACCAGTTGTCAACGAGCCGGATGTCGCGCCTAATTATAACTGACCGAAGAACGCCTCGGCGTGCGGCTGCGGACATATTTATAATCGCAGACAGGATCGCCGAAAGCCACGCTATGTCAAAGTTTCAGAAAAATGACTCGGTGTCAGAAAAACCCGCATTTCAGATTAGGCCGGTCGTAATTAGTGTCATTTGAGCGCTCAACCGATATCGGTTGAGCCCCACGACGAAACCAGCTTCAGCATCAAGAACGCCAGCCTGTGCCCCTTTACAAGAAACGATCAAGGCAGAGTCAAATTTGCGAAGATAAACAACGAGAATATAAAATCGGAAGGTAGATATAAATCGCAACAGAGGCGAGCTAATTTATTTCGCTCTAACCTTCACGAATACTGGACGAATACCGGACGAATACCGGACGAACACTGATCCAAATACTTGTCAAAATACTTGGCGCAAGGCTTTTCGACAGCTACTTCTTTTTGAGCTTGTTAATCAAGCCGCGCAATCCCAGGCAATAGCTGTCTGCACCGAGGCCAATGACGACGCCATCGGCGATATCAGAAATCATGCTTTTGTGGCGAAATGATTCGCGCGCGTAGACGTTCGACATGTGCACTTCAACAAAAGGCAGTGCCACCGCTTTCAGGGCATCGCGTATGGCCACCGACGTATGCGTGTAAGCTGCGGCGTTAATCAATATGCCACCAACTTCAGTACCAAGGCATTCGTGGATCTTGACGACGATTTCGCCTTCATGATTTGACTGAAAGAAATGCAGATCGCAACCGAGCTCGCGCGCCAGCGAGGCCAGCTGAGCGTTAAGGTCAGCCAGAGAAGTGGCACCATAGAGACCCGGCTCGCGCAGGCCGAGCAGATTGAAATTAGGACCGTGAATAACCTGGATCAGCACTGAGACTATTCGTTTTCTTTCATTGCCTCGAGCGCGCATTGTGCTTCGCCGAGGAAAGGATCATTTCTGGCTAACAGCCTCTCAGCACGCACCAAACCGATGAATTGAGCGAGCAGGTCTCTGACCAGCATGGGCTGCACTCCGTGCTCGACATCTTCAGCAATGATGAACATTGTAGAAGCCAGAAGCACGCGTGCCTCTACCTGCCCGATTTCGGTGCTGTGCATAATTTCGGATAAGCCAGTCGGGTCGATCTTGTTTTCGAAAATCAACGCCTTGCAAAATTGTTGAACATTTCCGCGCAAAGGTTTAGTTCTCTCGGCCGGCAAAGAAGCAGCGGCTCGAATCAGATTCAAACGGTTCGCGGCGTCGCCCAGGGATTCGGCACTGTCGACTAAATTGCGCACCTGATTCGCTTTCGTGTTGAACTGTCGTCTCAATTCATTCTCGGCTACCGACGCCGCCGGCTTCGTCGCGGAATCGAATCGTTTGTCGTAGTAATCCTGAACTTGCTGTCTTTTGAGCTCTACACCAAAGGGCATAAGCTCCAGAAAAATGGATTCCAATCCCTCTAACTGGGATTGCAAATACATCAGTTCATCTTGGGAAACCGACAAGCCTCGCTCCTTTCTCGCCTACTTGTGTCAGACAAACACTTGTTTACTAAAGTCCGCGCTCTGGATTAATCGAATCAGCGGAAACGCTCGCTTCAATTGTCGCATCTGCCAGAGCCTAAGTGCCCCCTCCCAGGACATATCTTTTATTGAAACCAAATCTTATCCTGTCCGGGGCGATAAACTCAAGAGGCGCAAGATTTCCTGGACGACGCCTTCCGGGGTCAGTCCGCCCGTGTCGATTTTCAGACCGCTTTCCTCATAGGCTGACTTACGGGTGTCTAGCAGATTCCTCAATTTTTTCCTTCTTTGCAAATCAGCATCTTCCTCAACAGCTTTTTCTGATGCTTGAACTGTAGTTTTCAAAAGCGGACGACTGGCATCGCCTGACAACCGACCTGCCAAAACGTTAATATCGGCGGTCAAATAACAGACCCGCTCGATCGACTGCAAGAGCGCCCGATTCTCTTCTCTGACGACAATGCCTCCACCTGTGCCGATAACGATGCCGTTCTCGTCGTTTTTATCAGCATATTCTTGAAGCAAGCCACGCAGGATCTCGGTTTCCAGCTCTCGAAAATGAGCCTCACCTTGCCTCTCGAAAAGCTCTGCGATCGAACACCCGCAATTTTCGCTAATCACAGCGTCGGTATCGACGAATTGCCAGCCAAGGCATTCAGCCAGCAGGCGACCATTCGTTGTTTTACCGGAACCGGGCGGTCCGACTAGGATGACAATCGGTTTCTTGCTCACGATAGTTAATTGACCGGTACACCACCGACGGTGCCGTTAGTCTTTTTATAGGCTAGTTCTATTTTTTCTCTCGCGTCGCCAAAGCCGGGATTGAGTGACAGAGCACGTTTCAATTCGCTGATG
>CAJCHQ010000815.1 GCA_903970295.1 Bryobacterales bacterium | reverse complement strand
AAATATTGCTCAGTGGTTCATGATATTGATCGACGGCATCACTGCCTGTGGTGCGCGTGCGATCATAACCAATTCCATCTCGAGCGGCGTGGTGGAACATTCCAGCCGGGTCGCCATAACCTTCCGGCATGGGAGCATAGTGGTCACCTCCTACCAGATGATGCAAGCCGAGAGGCATTGAATAGCTCACGTATGCCTCGTAAGAATGCATCATGATTTCGTGTATCGTGTCGACGATACGCGAATCACTCGACCACGTCATCCGAGTCCACTCTATCGAGATGGATTGCGGGGTCAAGTCTGTATCCCAGGTCAACCGGCCGTATGCGAACCAGTTCGCCTGAGACAGGTGATGTCCACACCAGTTACGGTCATCGCCGACGTTGGATGTCGCAGAGAAGCCACCACCCTTGTTGTGATGCTCTTCTTCGATGACCTGCGCGACCGAGCAGTTGGACCCGTTCGCATAGGTATTCGAACTCAAAACTTCCTTCCACAGAGAAGCAAGGAAAACGGCGTGCGTTCCTTGCCCCAGGTATTCCTGATTGATTTGCAGCTCGCCCACGAGACGTGTTTTAGGCATCGCCCCGAACAATGGGTGAAACGGCTCGCGCGGCTGAAAGTCGAGCGGACCATTTTTGACTTGCACGAGAACATTGTCCGCAAACTCGCCATCCAACGGCTTGAACTGGTTGTACGAGCGCTTCACGCGGTCTGGGTCCTGGTCGCCTTTGGTATAGACGAATGCACGCCACATGACCATGCCACCATATGGAGCGAGCGCACCGGCAAGCATATTCGCGCCTTCGGCATGCGTCCTCCCATAGTCGAGAGGTCCCGACTGACCTTCACTACTCGCTTTCACCAGGAATCCACCGAAGTCTGGTACGTGCGCATAAAGCTCTTTAGCTTTGGCGTGCCACCATTCGATCACTTCGGTATTTAACGGATCGCAAGTCGGCAGCCCGTCTAGCATCTCTGGGCTAGCGAAGTTTACGCTCAGATAAGTCTTCAGCCCGTATGGACGGAATTTATCTGCGAGCGCAGCCAGCTTGATGATGTTCTCGATACTCAAGTAAGCAGGCACCGCATCGACAGCGTTGATAACGACGCCGTTCAGACCGATTGAGGCGTTCAGCCTCGCATAGTCGTCAAGGCGCGGATTCACGTTGTAGGGCAAACTTTGCCACTGCCACAGTGATTTTCCTTGATAACCGCGGCTTACGTCGCCGTTCATGTAGTCGCTATGAGCCAAAATTCGCAAGGAATTCTTCGGCTTTTCGGTCATCCAGATAGGGAAGGTCATGTCGCGGGTCTGAATTGACCTGAGCAGAGCGAACGTCGCATAAAGGCAGCCCACCTCGGTTCTGGAGGCGATCACTGTGACCGGCATATTATTGCTTGTCACCGAACGAATTACAAAACCATCGCCACCGAGGCTGTGACCTTCCGGCTCAGGCAAAAGCTCTTTGATCCTGGTCGATTCAAACACACCGACTACGATCGAGCCCTTCGAGATGATGCTGTGTTTCGGAACCGGCTGCGCCAGCATGGAAGAGAGCGCTTCCGTAATCTCTTTGCATATGATGCCTGCTGTATTCGAATCGCTGTCGATGACAACGTTGGTAAATCTGCAACGAAGCTCGGCTCGAGACGATTCGTCATCGATCTCTTTGTAGCGCAACCAGGCACGATAGCCGTCTTCTGGAGCAGGCGCAAGGGTCACGTGAGGACGGTCAAGATGTCGCGAATGCCTCAACTCAGCAAATGCAGGACTGGTGGCATAGACGAACAACGATGTGGTAGCAATAGTTGTCTTCAGAAACGAACGACGTGTCTGAGATTGCATGATACAAGCTCCATTTTGCTTTGATTGTTTTGAAAAAAACTTTACCGCTCTGACAAGAATTGTCAGATCAGTAAGTGTCGTCATGTTGTTTGCTTTAGTTCTAGGCGCTTGAGAAAAGCTTGTTATGTAAAATTGGAATAAAGGAAAGGTCAATTTGTATTCTCGGCATCCGTGTCAACGGGATGCAAGATACAATCGCTCAACATTTCAGGAACCGGCGCGCCAGGGCACTTCCCGACGGAAAAGGGCGCCAAAGCAGTTATCGCAGCTGGGCTAAGTAACTCAAAAGAACCGGCACTGGCACAGCTCAGCCTGATCGATTTTTCCCATAGTGCCATCAGATGAGGTATCAGAAGCATCCGTGCAAAGATACCGTAGTCAGCAGGGCTCGAGGCAATTTCTTGTGGCAGCCAATTATAATTCTCCTGGATGTTCCAGGAGAAATGCACGCAACAGCAAAGGATTATTCATATGAGTAACGCACCGCTTTTGCAATCGAATTATTTTAAGAAGATCCTCCATGTGCTTTTTCTCCATGTACTTTTCCTACTCATACTAGAAGCCGGTTCTAGTTGTCCTGCGCCAGCTCAAACAGCGAGCCAATCTGCTCGCCTTAGGGTAAACGCCTCCAAACCTCTTGAGGGTCAGGTACAACTAGA
>CAJCHQ010000814.1 GCA_903970295.1 Bryobacterales bacterium | reverse complement strand
ACTCCTGGGCAGAAGCAGCCAAATCGAGCTGACCACTGGAGGAGCCCAGCGCCAATAGCAAAATCAAAATTGCGGTCTGGTGGGAGCGAGTGGTTCTGGTCGGCATCTCAGACTTGGAGGCAAGAGGTATGAATAGTACTTGCATTATTCCCTGCAGTTGTGGAGGAAGCGTGAAAGATGCCAAGCACGTCTCTAATCCATTATATTGTCGGGAACGAAACTGACCAGAATCAGTCAGGGCTAAAACATTGCATAGGGGCAAATATTATGAATCAAAAGGTGGCTGCATTGGCAATCGCAGGTCTAATTTCACTGACCTCAGTAACGTTAAACTTACCAGCAGGTGCCGTGAAGCATTACACGATCACGCAAAGGCAAGAGATGCTCAATAAAGAAGTGACAGCCGGTCAGAAGGCCAACGAATTGACCTCGAAAGAAGCAGATAAGCTGCGCGATAGACTGAGCGACGTGACCAATCGCATCGAAAAAATGAAAGCGAACAATGCCGGCAAATTGAGCTACAAAGACGAAGGCAAAGTGGAGAAAGATTTGAACGCCATCTCTGTCGATATGCAAAAACAAAAATTGGCGAAGCGCGTTCAATCCAAATAACCAGCGGCGTTGGCAATTTTCCTTCGGGTATAATGCGATCGCCCCTTGAGGATCCGTTATGGCGGTTTATGGCATGATTTTCGCCGGTGTGGCCATTCTGATTTGGATGCTCACAAGCTACAACCGACTGGTCGTGATCAGGCAAAATGTGCGGGAGAGTTGGTCAGCAATTGAGACCGAACTGCGTCGGCGCTTCGATTTGATTCCCAACTTGGTAGAAACTGTGAAAGGGTATGCCGGCCACGAGCGGGAAACCCTGGAAGCGGTAATCAAGGCCCGCAATGCAGCGGCTTCGTCGGCAGGTGCTCCACCAGCGGACCAGGCCGCTGCACAAGGCGTTCTAAGCGGCGCCTTAACTCGCTTGATGGCATTGAGCGAAGCCTATCCAGACCTGAAAGCGAATGAAAACTTCAGTCGCCTGCAAACCGAACTTGGCGACACGGAAACCCGGATTTCGCAAGCCCGCAGATTCTACAACGCCAACGTCAAGGAATTGAACACCGCGATCGAAACTTTCCCCACTGTGTTGATCGCAGCCCCCATGGGCTTTCGGGGACAGCCCTATTATGGGCTCGAGGATCAAGCAGCGATGGAACCGGTTCACGTCAGCTTCGGCAACGCCAGCGCTCCATCACTTTCAGGCGGCCAAACACTCAAATTGCCCGAAAGCAGTCGAGTCGATCAAACTGACAAGTTACCCTGATTAGATGAAAATGCAGGGCACTGATTAATCTTGATCAGGCATAAATGCCGGAAGTTCGCGCCATTGCAGCTTATAAGACTGAGCCAGCAAGCCCAATATGGGAGCAATCACCTTGGTAAAGCCAGCTTTTGTCAATATAATCTGGCCGATGACGGTTGACCGGCTAACCGAGGGAGCTGCCACTGTGCACTTTCGTCTATCCAAAGTCCTGGCAGCATTTGTCTCGATCTTGCTATTAGTCTCAGGTGGGCCCGGAGTTTTGGCCAAACCTGTTGCCAGCGTCTCGGCCTGGGGGCAAAGCGATGGTGAAAATTCAGATGCAATCACCGGCAATCACAAATCTGCACTGCTAGTGACGCCGGCTACTGCCGATCCGGCCGAGCAATCAGAGCCCCAGCCGCCCGAACCGCAAAAGAACCAACAACAGAATAGTGAACATCCCCAGCCAAAGCAAGCCTCGGTCGTCGAAACGAGCGATGCCTGGACACGTTTATACAATGAAGGCAAGCGCGATTATGTCATGCGCCGATATGCCACAGCTGAAGCACGCTTGTTGGCTTCCTTAAAAGTAGCCAAGCAAGGCATGTCCAATGAAAAGCGGCTGATCCAAAGTCGCATTATGCTGGCAAAAGTTTATTTAGCCAAAGAAGCCTGGGACGAGGCAGAAAAAGTTTACTTGTCATCTCTCAATGCCGCCAAGAAACAATTTGGGGCAGAGTCTGAAGAGGTTGCTGAATGCGACTACGGACTCGGTCGCATTGATCTAGTCACGGGCAAATTGGTCAAAGCCGAGGCATTAGCCAAAGAATCATGTGTGATTCGAGAGCATAAGTTAGGCCCTTCGCATGAACTGGCAGACAGCTTGATATTGAGAGCGACGTTGCTCGGCAAAACTAATTGGATCGAGCAATCCGAAGAAACCATGGGTAGTGGCATCAGAATGTTTGTCGAACATCCTGGTCAAAATCTGCTCGATCTGTCCGATGCATACCGGCAAGCTGCAACGCTCTACCAGAGCCATGGGCGCATGAAAGAAGCCGAGGCGTTGTTCGATCACAGTTATGCAATCATCGATCAAGTGGCTAAACTGAATTTGCCACCACATGTTGAGGGTGAGGTGACATTTCGCTGGGAAGAGGGTTCGCCTCGTTCGCAAGAGATTCCAGACAACGACTTCCCGCTCAAATACTTGTCGGTCAACAACGTCCGGGTAGCGGCCACAATAATTGATTTATGGGAGCTCGTCGGCGTGCTTATTTCTGTCACCAATACAGGCGATGAAAGAGTCAGTCTTGGTCTGGGAAAACCCACCTTGTATAGCCGCTCTAGCGACGAATTCCATCCGAATCGACAGAAAATGGAATGGATCGATCCCAATAGCATCGACCGAATTCGTCGCGAACGTGTGATGTGGGACCTGACGCAGAACCGCCCCTGGCTCGCCAATATGCAGAAGACTCGCAGTCAGCGCGGCTTCGTTCCACCACAGGGTCATGACCTTTTCCGGGGGCCAAACGAATTTGGTGTCTACGGTGAGTGGGGTGCCTTGCCTCGTGACTTGCCCAATAAATTTATGCTCGAACCGTCACCCGAGCAAGTGCAGTATCAAGCCCAATCGATAATCGATCCGGGATTGGTGCGCTCTAGCTCGCTGAGAATTCCGAGCTTGTTCTCGCTCACGCTAGAGCCATTTGAATCGCGCACCGGCGAGATGTTCTATCTCAGCACACGCCCGGAGCGTTTGGTGTTGACGGTGCCAATCGGCAACGTCATCTACGAAATTCCCTTCATAGCTCGGCGCAAACGCATCAAATAGAGCCCTAGCTTTCAGTGCTCCCGAGCACTGCGAGACATTGTGAAAAGCCTTCTTTATAGGAGGGAAATAAAAGTGTCAATGCCAGGTCGGAGAGAATCTTGTCGGCGATTACCCGGCGGTTGCCGCGCAGAGTCGGCGAAACTTGATCGAGCGGAACCGATGGCGGCAAAGGGATAGCCATTTTCTCGCACAACCATGTCACGACTTCGATTTGGGGGGACGGCATCCGATCGCCGACTACATAGAGAGAACCAGGATCACCTCGGCTAAAGGCCGCAACGATAATTTGGGCTAGATCATCGAGATGTATGCGCGAGATGTGATTTCGACCGTCTCCTGGCAAACGATAAGTCTGGTCACGCAAGCGCACATGCAAACCAGTATTTGGCCCATACAAGCCAGGAGCGCGCAAAACAATTGCTCCTTTTGCTAACCAAACTTTTTCCGCCTCCAGCCTGGCAGCCGCTTGCGGAAAATCGCTATCTACAGCCGTGCTTTCATCCACTGGCCCGGTGATCCTACCGTACACGCCTGTGGAAGATATGTAGATTATTCTGCGCGCACTGTGAGCGGCAACCGACAGCAGCAAATCACTCTCTCGATCCGGAGGAAATGACACCAGTACATCGGCGTCGACAAGCAGATCGGCCAGGGCAGGGTCATGCGCGGAGCCTAACAAAAGAGCTTCGATTCCTCGCGATTTGAGAATCGCAATTTTGTTGGCACTCCGTGTGGTGCCGGCTACTTGCTCGTAATGACCTGAGGCTGCCTTGACTGCCGTCGCAACATTACCAACTCCCAGCAGAACTAGACGTCGCCCTCCTCGATCGTGACTCGATAACTCAATGTTCACGGTCTTTCGAGACCGAGTTCATCGATAGCTTCGTACAAGCTGATGCGGCTACGCTGGCAAAAATGCAGGAGAATCACGGCCTGCTCGACTTTCATCCTTTTGTGATTGACAAAGTATTGGCAATGGATTGCAGCTTCCAGAGTAACATCATCAATTTTTCCAGCTGACAACAAAATATTCAACAATTGACCACCATGCTTCTTGCGAATGTTTTCAGCTGCCTCCATATCTTGTGGCTCCAGCATGCCTGCGTATCTAAGCAAGTTAATCGCTCGCTCTACCTCAGGCTGCTCCGCGTTCGTTTCCGGTCTGATTTTGCCAAAACTGTCTCGGACGAATATACCAATTGCTTCATCGACCGACATGGCACCAGTCCGCGTTTCTTCCTGCAGCTTGAGGGCAGACCGGAGAGCATCACTGTTGATTAAGCCCGCTTCGATAAGAATTTGACCGAGCGGCGGTACGCTTATATTGAGCAATCTGGCATTGGGATTTGGTTTTGCCAGAAAGATTTTTGTTTCGAACGCGCCGCTTCGGTTATGAGCGCGAGCAAGTGCTTCCGCTGCCTGGGTCACCTCAAGAGCACCGGATTTAACCATATCTTGCAATAACAAGGCAGCGTCCAAAGTATGCTGGGGAATGAAGCTCGCCTCCAGAAGCAGCTTTCCGAGCTGGATTCCACTCCGACGTTTGGGTGCCTCATATTCAACGACCGGCACTTCCGGCGCAGAAGGTGGCGCAATTCCCAGCATCGCCCCCGGTGGCATATTCGACTGCACGGCAATACTGCTTGCCAGCTGCAGCGTGTCGGGACCACCGCTACTGCCATGCGGGTATGAGGAGTATGACCTCGGCGCGTTCGGCTCTGCCGGGTGGGGATAAGCGGCTTGCTGATACTGAGGCAGTTGAGGCGGAACATAATTTGGAGCATAAGCCGGTGGATAGTTCGATGCAGAGCTGCCAGTCGGCGCTTGATTGGCAGGTGCTTGGTAGGCAGGTGGTGGGTAGGCAGGTGCTGGGTAGGTCGGCAGCGGCGAAGCCATAAGTGAGGGCATCGGCATTTGCGGTTGCCCATGTGGCGGGCCAGGGGCAGTTGTTGCCGGCGTTGCCGCCCGAGGGCCAGGGGCAGTTGTGGCCGGCGTTGCCGCCCTAGGGCCAGGGGCAGTTGTGGCCGGCGTTGCCGCCTTAGGGCCAGGGGCAGTTGTTGCCGGTGTTGCCGCCCTAGGGCCAGGGGCAGTTGTGGCCGGCGT
>CAJCHQ010000813.1 GCA_903970295.1 Bryobacterales bacterium | reverse complement strand
AGAGCAGCCTGCATGGCTTTCTCTGCGTGTTCGGTGGTGGCTTTGTGGAATCTACCAATCTCTTGTTTTGGTGAGCTTGGATTGGTTGAGATCAGCCAATCGCTGGTTTCTATTCGTTCGCCACCAATGACGAGAGGATAGCTTTGACCAAGCTGAGATTTGACCAGCGCCAGGCTCTCTTTCATTGCCTTTTCGTTGGCGCTATTAGAAAAATCGGTAAACGGCTCATTGCGAAACTCTGTCAGCATGCCAGTCCTCTCCACAACTATTGGTTCAGGAATTGATTATTCCGCCTGGATGTAATCCTGGCGCAATTGATCACGGTAGATTTATAGTTTAGTAATTTATAGTCTGCTCGGGCACGATCTGCCGCGAAGGAAATATGGATATTTCTCTTAGCCGAGTTCGGGTCAAGCAAACGCGCATCATCTGCAAAGGCGGTGTGTTGGTTTCTGGCTACTGACAATCAGAACGCCCTTTCATATATATAGGATGAGGTGCTGCCCGACAAACTGGCAAAGTAATACAATGACAAACGGGATCTGATCAGGGACTCAGGGCAATGAAGCAATATTTGGATTTAGTCGCATATGTTTTGGAAAATGGTGAGCGCCGAGACGACCGCACGGGTACTGGCACGATTTCTGCTTTCGGCGCCCAGACCAAATACGATCTGCGTCAGGGATTTCCCCTGTTGACCACGAAGAAAGTCAAATTCGATGGTGTCTTGCGTGAATTGCTCTGGTTTCTCAGTGGTTCCACTAATATCAATGATGGCTTGACTGAGTACACGCCTATCTGGGATGCCTGGGCTGATGAGAAAGGTGATCTCGGCCCGATCTATGGCTATCAATGGCGACGCTGGGAAAAATTCACTCGCAATGCCGAAAACGGTCAATACGAGATGACGCATGTCGATCAAATCCAGCAGGCTCTGGATCTGATCAAGACTAATCCGGATTCACGCCGCATCGTCGTTAGCGCCTGGAACGTCGGTGACCTGGATAAGATCACAGTGGCGCCGCCTTTTTGTCATACGTTTTTTCAATTCTACGTGGTCAAAGATAGACTAGATTTTCATCTTTATCAGCGCTCAGCTGATCTGGCTCTGGGTGTGCCTTTCAATATTGCCAGCTATGCTGTGTTGTTGACTATGTTCGCGCAAGAATGCAATCTCATGCCTGGCATTTTTACTCACTCCTTCGGCGATGTGCACATCTATCTCGATCACATCGATGGCTTGAAAAAACAATTGCAGCGGCAACCAGGCAAGTTGCCGCGTCTGGAAATCGCCCGCAAACCGTTTTGGGATCTGCGCTATGAAGATTTTACCCTGCACGATTATGCGCCTCAGGGATTTATCAAATTCCCTGTCTCGGTATGACAGACCCGAGACTGGATTTGATCGTGGCCTGCGATCGGCGTCAGGGCATAGGCAAGAACGGACAGTTGCCGTGGCGCCTACCCGGAGATTTGAAATATTTTTCGACTGTCACTACCGGCAAAGAGGCTGAGGTCGATCCCAACAATGTTGTGATCATGGGCCGCAAGACCTGGCAGTCGATTCCGGAAAAGCTCAGACCACTCAAACAACGCATCAATATCGTTCTGACAAAAAATCCAAAAAACAGCGAGCTCCTCACTGAAATGGCGACATCGAAAGAGAGCGGCGTTACTCTGGCTGAATCGATGGAAGCGGCCATGCAAATTGCTGGGCAAAAATTTGGCGCCGTCAGATGCTTCGCGATAGGCGGTGCATCGGTTTACAGTCAAGCGATCGAGCATCCGGCTTGTGATTTACTGTATCTGACCGAGATCGAGGCAGAATTCGACTGTGACGTGTTCTTTCCACCATTTGTGCAAAAATTTGTACCGATATCAAAATCAGAACCTCGAATTGATAACGGAATCAGTTACAGCTTCAGAGTCTACAAAAAACGCGAGGGCTGAAGTGCGCTTGTCTCCTCTGATTACGTCAATCCGACTGAGCTTTTTCGTGCTCGCCGCTTCGCTAATTCTGGGCCCTTCGGCATGCGCTAGTGATTTGCAGAACGGCAAACGCATTTTTGAAAGGGTCAATTGTGTTACCTGCCATGCCGGCGGAGGCAATATGATGGATCCATCACATCCAATCAAAGGAGCTGCATTTGCCGCTAAATATAATCGGGACGAACTGCTGGAAATGACTATACGCAAAGGATTTCCAGAGATTGGTATGCCTGGTTTCAACCGCGCTTCGATCAACGATGCGCAAATGAAAGACTTGATCGCTTATGTGCGCAGTTTGACTGCCCTGCCAGGCAAAATTCAGAAGTCCGGCTCAATCGAAGTAAAGAAAGCCGAAAACGCTCGCCCGAAAAATCCCTAATCCCGACAACTTGGGTGCGCGCCTTTGATGGAAATCAAATTTACCCCGGACCTTGTTCTTGCCGCATACGGCGCTGGAATTTTTCCGATGGGCGGCGATCGCGGCGAAATCAAATGGTATTCTCCTGACCCTCGTTGCATTATCGATCTGGAAAATTTCCATCTCTCCAAACGATTGGCTCGCACCTGTCGCCAGGGCGTCTTCGAGATGAAAATCAATCAGAACTGGCAGGCGGTGATCAGAAAGTGCGCCGACCGGGATGATACGTGGATTACGGAGCCTATCATCGACGTCTACACGAGACTGCATGAAAATGGCTTCGCTCACAGCGTCGAGGCATACAAAAATGGAGAACTGGCTGGCGGCCTTTATGGCGTCGCTCTGGGTGGTGCGTTCTTTGGTGAGTCGATGTTTCACGATGTCACCGATGCTTCCAAAGTCAGTCTCGTTTTTTTGGTCGAACACATGAAGACTCGTGGTTACACGCTCTTGGATTCTCAATTCATGACTAAGCACTTGAGCACGTTCGCCGCGATCAATATTTCGCGCAACGACTATATGCGCCGTTTGAAGTTGGCTGTCAGTCTTGCGCATTGTCGATTCGATTGATATTACAAAAGCAAAAGCCCCAGTTCAGTAAGCTGGGGCTTTGCGAATTCAAAGTAAAAAGTTACGTACCTTTATGAAACACTTTCTTGAAGCCGGCGCCAATTTTTCTTGGTCCCCACATAATGGCATTGCCCATCTTACCGGCAGCGTTCTTCATCTTGCCACCACCACCGGAGGGTGCTTGAGCTTGTGCGAACGATGGGGCTGAGCTGACCAAGGTGGCCCAAGCAACAACCAAGAGTAATAACGACTTTTTCATGAACACTCCTCCTTAACCAGACGGTGTCTGGGTCAGACTCATTATACTGATTTTTACTGAACCTGTAGATTTAGTGCCTGAGGATGTGCCCGCAACTGCCTTTTGGCGCCGCCACCACATCCGATGTCGTCTGATCCGGTGGCACTTTCTTTATCTGGGTAAATACTATATATAAGTAAGGCACTTCGGTTTTTGCCGCCGTGGTAAAAAACTAGAGAGTCGAGAAAAGGTAACCAGTCATGGCGCTTTATGCAGATTTGCACAGACACCTCGGTGGTGCGCTTCACCCGCGCATAATCTACAAATTTCTGCAAAGGCAGGATCATAAGATTCTCGGCTTCTTTCCAGATTACGAAGGTTTCTACAATTGGTTTACGAGACCATGCCGCAGTCTTGAAGAGTTCGTCAAAATACACACGTTGGTAGAGGAGCTGCAAAGTCTCGAACACCTACCATACTTTTGCTTGAGACTTTGTCGCGGCGCTTACACTTTTGAAAATTTGCAATATCTCGAGTTGCGGTACAACCCTTATTTTCGTACCGACCATGATTTGCCGACGGCTCAACGCATCAGTCAGATGAATCTGATCGTCGAAGTGATTACACAAAATCTCAGACCAGCCGAGTACCCGATCACGGTCAAGCAAATTCTCTGTCTCGATCGGCGCTTACCCGAAGAACTGAATGAGGCGATTCTCAAAGTCGCATGCGACAACATTGGTCCTGTTGTCGGAATCGATCTAGCCGGTCCTGAGATCGATCCAGAAAAATGGGAAGGATGGGTCAAACTTATGGCCAAAGCCAGAGCCTCAGGTTTGAAAACCACATCGCATCTTGGTGAGACCGGTATTGAGAACGTCAATCCCCAATACTTCAATGTGCTCGATCGAATCGGCCACGGCATTCATATTCCACTCGAGAGACCAGACTGGTTGAAAGAATTGGCGAGGAAGCAAATTACTCTGGAAGTTTGTCCGACCAGTTACAGGCAGACCGGAGTGCTCCAGGATTTTTCCAAATTGCGCACAGTTTTCACCCGCTGCAAGGAAGCTGGAGTGGCAATTGCTGTCTGCACAGATAACCCCGGTCGTAATCCATCTCCGTGTACATTGCCCGGAGAATATGAGCGATTGATCGACCACGACGTGATTGATTTCGGCGAATTGAAACAATTACAAAACGAAGCCTTCCGATCGGCCTTCGGATTTGTTGGAGCAGTTCGAGCTTAGGTCAAGGTTTGTCTTTTTGAAAATTGACCTTGGAAACCGGCAGTGTTTTGGTGAATATGAACAAAACGAGATTGCTCATCGACTGAACGCGATGGTTGACGTCGGCACATTTTTGAGCGGAGCCTAATGTGGGACGGACTATCGCAGCAATCCTCTGTAATCATCCGCCACAGGCTGAGTGCGCAGCAGGCATGGGTTTTAGCAAGAGCTGCCTGTGCGCGACATCACTCACCGTCTGAATGGCACTCTTGAAGTTCGTCGCAAGACTTTTTTGTCCGCGCGAAGGAGTTTGAGATGAACGGAATCAGATTGGTGGCGATAACCTGTGAGATTTCTCTGCGATCGGAGAGCATACGCAGTGGGCATGCCGCTTCTGCAATAAAAGCAGCACCAACTTACTGACCAGAGTGAAAATGATGACTGCCGATCTTGCTGACTGGACGATCAGTTTCCTTTGCTCGTGCTGTGTAAATAAATCTGGAGTTGCTCGCGCTGAGCTGAGCACGGGTAGGTAGCAATCGCACGCAAATCCTCGAATAGCAGTGTCAGCTTGCGATTCGGACTACTACTCGAATTCAGATTGCATGGTCAGTCAGTTGTTTCGTTCGTCAAAAGATATCTATCGGATTCCGATCCGAAAGAAAATTTCGCCGAAATATTTTCCCTGGACCCCTGTCGAAAAAAATTTTCGAAAAAGTTTTGGCGCTGATTTTGTCATACGCACTTGCAGACACCACATGTAGATCTGCATGATGAGCCGTTGTACAAAGAAGCATTTTCGATCGTACGTTTTTTCTGCGTGGATTGGATACCAAAAACACCTCGATCCATATATTGCATTTCTAGAGGATAGAAAGTACCCTATGTTTGTGTGGTGTGATTGGAGTGCAATGCACTCTTACTAGAAGTGGTGGCACAGGAAACAATCGTTCAAATCATTCAAATTGACTGATCGGTTCGCAACCTGGCAATCACGATCTATCGGGAGGAATATATAGATGGCAGCTAAACCTAAGAAGAAGAAATCGGCGCGACGGTCTAACCCGGCCGCGGCGATGGACGAAACAGAGGCTGGTGCAGCCGCTGGTGCCAAACCAAAAAAGGCAACCAAGCGTAAAGCTGGTGGAGCGAAGAAATCCGCCGCTAAGAAGACCACCGCCAAAAAGACGACTGCTAAAAAAGCAGCGCCTAAGAAAGCTGGAGCCAAAAAAGCTGGAGCTAAAAAGACTACAGCCAGAAAGACCACAGCTAAGAAGGCAGCTCCTAAGAAAGCAGCCGCAAAGAAAACGACAGCTAAGAAAGCTACTCGTAAGGCACCCGCGAAACGCGCAACTGCTAAGAAAGCAACTACGCGTAAAGCTGCACCTAAGAAAGCAGCCGCGAAGAAAGCCGCTCCTAAGCGTAAGGCGACAGCGAAGAAAGCCGCTCCTAAGAAAGCAGGCGCTAAGCGTAAACCTGCAGCACGCAAGACCGCCGCTAAAGCGACGGCCAAGAAAGCCGCTCCTAAGAAAGCAGCGACCAAGCGTAAACCTGCTGCTAAGAAACGCAAAACCTCGGCTAAAAAGGCCGCCGGTGCTGCAGCAGCAAACAATGCTTCCGAAGGGTCTTCCGGCGGAATGTAATCCAAAAGGATTCAGCAA
>CAJCHQ010000812.1 GCA_903970295.1 Bryobacterales bacterium | reverse complement strand
AATTCTCGACGATTCAAAATGAATGCGGCAATTACCAGGTAGAGCAAACAATTTGAGACATAATCAACAAAAGGCACCAGCGATAAGGAATTGGTCGAGACAATGGCATCGAAGTCTATAACTGGATAGAGAAAATTTTGGAAGAAGGTAAAAAATCCTTCCCAGGCATAAAGCATAGAGGCACTCGTGCTGTCGAATTTCATAGTGAAATCCAAGGTCGATTGCAATAAGGCCACACTCAACACCAGAAAGAAAGCGCGCGTGCCGATTTTTGCCGGCAGTGTGCGTAGCAAAACAATCAGACAGCCAAAGCCGAAGCTGCTTGTGAGTAATGAGAGAGCCTGCCAACCGTTGATAAAAACGATGTGCTCGGAATGGACTATTACCTGGGCCAAAAGCAATAGCCCGAGCATGATCCAGCTCAAGGCTTGAATACCAAGTGAAACGACGACTGCTTTGGTGAGAACATAGCTGACTCGAGTAATCGGTCGCGTAAAGAGGAGAGCGAAATATTCGCCGTCACGCAAGCTGTTGAGATTGATGGCGATGTCCTGGCTGAAACCGAAGCCAAAACCAAGAAGAAAGGGCGGGCTCGTGAACATATCAGAGATCGTAGTCAAATCACTTTTAGCGATAGCAGCGCCAACAAATCCCAGAAAAGCAAAGGTGATGAAAGCAATATCCAACTTGCTGATAGTGCTGAATTTCAGAATGAAGGTGAATATAAATACAGCTCGATTCATTAGCCTGCGTCTTTGCTTTGCGATGCCGTGAACAGATTTTCCAGGTTCGTTTTTTCAGTGAATACTTCTTCTACGTCAATTTGTGCGTCGACGAGCGCACGCACAAGGATCGGCATTTCCGCCCGGTCGCGGAGTTGATATCGAGCCGAGAATTGATTTAGAATCTCAAGCTCGAAAGCTGATTGACTGGCGATTTCTTTCAAGCGCTCAGGGGCTCCATCAGGCCCCAGCCATTTGACGATCACCTGAATTTTATCGCTGCCCATGCTTCTCGTGGCTTCGACCAGATCGATATGTCCGCGCTGGATGAAAGCGACGCGATCGCAGACACGCTCGACTTCGTCGAGATGGTGAGAGTTGAGAATTACGGTTGCACCCTCAGCCTTCCATTTGAGAATGGTATCGCGGACGATATTACGTGAAATCGGATCCAAACCAGACGTGGGCTCATCGAGAAAACACAAAGACGGCTTACCAACAAGCATCTGAGCCAGTCCAAGTCTTTGCAACATGCCCTTGGAAAAAGTTTTGATTTTTCGATTACGCGCAGATTCTTGCAATTGAACTTCATCGAGGGCCCCCTCGACATCGTCTTTCGCAGTGCTGTCTGGACGGCGACTAAGCATGTGGTGGTAACGAAGAAACTGGCGGGCAGTCATCCAGCCCTCAAACAAAGGCCTCTCCGGCAAGAAGGCCGTGATCTGCTTGACCGCGACGTGATTGGGCACGAATCCGTTAATCAAGATCTGACCCGACGTCGGTCGAATCAAACCGAGCATGCACTGCATTAGTGTAGTTTTGCCGGCACCATTGGGTCCGATCAGACCGAGAACTTCTCCGGCATTAATTGACAATTCAACGGTATCAAGCGCCTTCACCTTTCCCTTTTTATAAATTTTAGAGAGATTGGTGATCTGAATCATGCCTGTGATAAGCCGGAGTTCGGGGCGGAACAGTTTGTTAGAGTGTAGCATTAGGTACAAACATCTTATAAGACTTCGTTTGGCAGCGGGAGGCGCGCACTTGTTCAATTGCAAAGTAGTGTGCAGATTGATGCTCGGATTTCTGCTTACGGCAGCGATCGCTTTCCAAGATGCCTTGCCCATTGCCGTAATGGCACAACCGCTTTCCATCTCTGAGAAGGAAACGACGGCAGGAGAATCTCTCTTACACGGCTCGGTCTGCCAGGCGCTGCCGGGGGAATGGGCGGGCCGGTGGCAAGGGCAGGTGCAACTGCAAGAAGAGAAGCTTGCGGGCAATGCTTCTCAGAATCAACTTTCAGCAGCTGCTGTCGACTTCAACCTGCAGTTGGAAGCAGCAAAAACTGGAAGCCAGGTTTTTCACCTCGGCGTCGAACAATTATCGAGCGGGACCGACTCCACAGAGAACCGGCAAGATGCTAGCAGGCAGCAAGGGCCCGAACCGGACATAATTTTTTGGCACGATCACAGTCATGGGCATGCGCTATTTCGTAACGGAGCCTCTGTAGTGATTCAGGGGAATGGCGCTCGAGCAGTCCAGGGAAACGGTGGGAGTGCCGATCAAAATGGGATCAGCTACAACAATGGCGGCATCGTTTTTAATGGTGCGACTACTTTCCACGGACACTATTTCAAGGCAGACGAGCAGCTGACAAGCAACAAAAATACAGCCATTCAAACCGACCGGCTGGACATTGATGGCGCGACCATGTACCCAGCAGGGACACCGATTCAAGTCAAAGGCAACCACGAAAGTGGCTACTTGATCAACTGTTTGCGCGGGTCCAATTTGCAACCGGCAAAAGGAGCCGGTTCCGAAAACCAATCTGTCTCACCGTTAGAATTGATTGGAAATAAAACAAAAATTTTAGAGATGGAGACAACAGTCATATCTGCCGGTGTTTTCGACCAAAACAGTTTAGCCGCTCTATTAGACAAAACTGGCATCACCTGTGGTTATCAGCGCAACCAGATACGCTACACTGCGCTTTCGCCACAACGCATGCTGGTGCAAGCAACAATAACAAATTACCGAACCGATTGGACGCTACAGCAAGTGTTTACTGTCAGCGGCTATTTGCGAAAAGAACTCAATGCGGAAGGGCTGCCGGTAGATCAGCCAAGCCTTTCTGACTGACCCGGTCATTGTACTGATCAAAAATACCGGTTAATTTTCTACTGGCGTCGAATTGTGTGTATTTAACAGTATTGTTGGTACGTGGGCCGTATAGAGGCGCCGGGTATGAGTGCTGTGCTTCCACCAAACCAAAAACGGTAACTCGTCGATCGTCACTCGCATTTTTGGGCGTGTAATCGATTTCGAAATCTTTTTCCTTTGTCTGACCGATCGGTGTAGGCAAATGGGTTTCGGAGACTGTGTAGTCTTTGTTTCTTTTGCCGAGCAAATGCGTATACACTTTATTCTGCAAAGCTGGATCTTGATTTTCGTTGTGAATGGCAGCCAATGGTTCAGTTCCTTCAATCACCGCTTTGCCGCGAAATTTGCCGACATGAAGATCGTGCAGAACGAAACGCTCCACCAGTTGTTCGTCATACTTAAGACTTTGACTGCGCAAACCTCTCATGGGCAAAGTTATTCTGTCTCCAAGTAATTCTACGATTACAACATCCTTGGCATTACCCGGTTTTACGTTGTACTTGTAGTGCTTCTGCATGGTCGTGCCAACCAGACCGATTGATGGAAATAGGTTCGGCACAGTGGCCACGAGTTTATTCAAGAAGACGCCGCCCTGGGAAAAGGCAATTGCTGCCCAATCTTTGTGCGTACTGTCGACATCGGCCAGCTTGGGCATCAAATCGACGATCGATTGCACGTATTTGACATCGTCGTAACCTGCATGCTTGCGGTCTTGTTCGTCAATCAGAACGCCTGAGGTGTTATAACCGAATGCTGGCTGCTTGGAGTAGACACCTAATTTGTGTTCTTTGGCCAGGGGATAGACGACCACCCACGGGTGTTTCGGATCCTGATCCGCAACTCCGCTCATGCCTGATTCCGGGGCAAAATCTTTAATGTTGTACTGGGGTTCTGCTGAACCACTAAAAACAAACATGGCAGGCAACGATGACTTTCCATCGCTGGCTGGCACATGCACTAAAAACTGCCGGCCACCTTCGAGTTGAATGGTGTGGTCTCCGGCAGACAGCCTGGCCAGAGGTTTTTGCTCAGTATGTCCACTCGCATCTACGACGATTTCGACAGCCTGAGCCGGCCTGGATAACGGATGATTGACACCGTCGAGCGCAGTCTGCGCAACAGCCGGTGCTTTATTTGGGGCCGAAACATCTGAGATAGAATCTGTTGGCATGGCTAGCATCCTTTGCTGGTCACAGACAAACCTTCCGCTGAGACACCCCGTCACCACAGGCTAAAGCTTCAGGCAGGAAAAGTCGATGGTAGAAATCCCACAAACAGGATCAAAAATCGGCAGCCGTCCGCGATTTGCTCTCATTCCCTGAAATCAAGCTATAATGGCGTAATCTGGGTCCCTAGCGGAAATTCGAAGAGTCGTGATTAGAATGAAAAGCAAAATACTGATTGGTAATATTTCGACCAGCGCTGATGAAGAAAAGATTCGAGAACTCTTCGCTACCGCCACAGGAGCAGTTTTGTCGGTGACGATTCCGCGAGACGAACGGACCGGTCAAAACCGAGGTTATGCGTTTGTGGAGATGGCTTCCGAGGTCGAAGCGGAGGATGCGGTAAAAGTTTTGAACGGCACTGAAGTGGGCGGGCGTTCCATGTCGATGAGTGTAGTAAAAAAGGAACAGGCTAAACCCAAGTGGTATAAATTCGGAGCTGGTTAACCAAGAAATCACGAGGCTCGAGACTTGCACCACATTCAGTACCACTAACAGCCGGCGAAGGTAAAAAATTGCCGCCCTCCTCGGCAGTCTCAATACCATACATATGTAAAGCGCTTATTTCTGAAGTGCAACCCTGATTGCCAAATATTTTCGGAACTAGCGGGCACCGCCCGCGGCGCTATCCATCCCCGGCGTTAACGGCAAGACTTTCACCGCGTTTGGTAAATTCAGCCGCAGGCACAGCAGCTCAGGCTGACATCGCTTGCTATACTATGCTTGGCGGAGGGAATGCCGCCCGAAAATGTTCGTACTAGAGTATCAATGCCTTGTGGGAGAGGTATCTATGAGTATTTCCTGGGGCATAAAACAGCGCTTCAAGTTCACTGCCAATGGTTCCTTGACTTCCTGGGAGCCCCCACCGGTCGCAGCAGTTTATGCCATTACATACAAAAATAACCCTCTGAAGCCTAAATCGCACACGATTTTGTTCGTAGGGCAGGCCGAAAATCTGTCCAGAGAAGCTTATGACCTCAATCGCCAAGTGACCGACGCCTGGACTGACAGCGGTCACGACTTGCGGGAGTTATATGTCTTCATCCACCCGATGCCTGGTTCTAGCAGCAACGAGCGCTACAACGTACAAGAACAGCTGACAATGGAATACCGACCACAGTGCAATAGATAGACCGAGCCTTTAGACTCGGTCAAATCAATCAGATCTTGAGAGCTTAGTCAGCAGCCGATAGTACCGGCAGAACTGGCATATCGCCATGACAATAGTTTTGTTGACCGGGCATTAGACGCTGATTGCTGACAATCGTCAACCGCGAAGCACTTCTGGCCATGCCGCTGCTCGGATTCGCTTGGGTCGAACCTCTCTCACAATGAGATATGCACCAGGCCAAGGCCATGAGGGCCAGGGTCAAAAGAACAGTGCTGATGATCATGCTGTAGTTGTATTCGTGCCGCCTGTCACTTTCCCGTAACTCTCGGTCAAATTGGTGAGCAATTGCCGGATTTGGATAACTAATAGTTGCCATTGGTCCTCCTTTGCGACTGGCAGGAACGACCTTAGTCAGAGACCACCATGTCATCTTTATTCATTTGCAGCGCTCTGAAATTAAAGTCAGTCGCCTGCACGCCTATGTCGCAATCGAGCCTCAAATGTTCCGCTTACGTTCACATAAACGCTGACTCAACGGCCGCGCGCAACGCTTGAATATTCTCAAAACGTGCAGCCGGCTCTTTTTCCAGGCATTTTTGCACAAGCAGGTCAATCGCTGAGCCGACTTCTATATCTTTGCGAAAAGATGAAATCAATGGCGCCGTCTCCATCAAATGTTTGGCCATTAAAACGCTGATATCATTGGCTTCAAAAGGCAGGCGACCTGTGAGAACCTCGAATATCACGACTCCAAGCGAATAAACATCTACACGGACATCCAATTGTTTGCCTTTGAACTGCTCAGGCGCCATATACTCAGGTGTACCAGTTATTCGTCCGCTGCGGGTCAAACGCTTGGTGCCATCAAGCAAATGAGCGATGCCAAAATCGACTATCTTCACCCAATCCGGTCGTTCCACGCGATCTTGAATGATGATGTTATCGGGCTTCAAATCTCGATGAATGATGCCGCACGCATGCGCCTCCTCCAGCCCACGGCAAATCTGTCTGATTACTTGAGCGGCCACTTTCACATTGGGCGGGCCCTGGTTGGCGACTCGTTCAGACAAATTGCGGCCTTTGATATATTCCATGATCAGGAACGGCTGCTTGTCGTTGATGAAGCCAAAATCGTATACAGTGACGATATTCGGGTGATTCAAGCGCGCCATCAATTTGGCTTCGCGCTCAAAACGCTTGATCGCACTGGGGCTAGAGATCAAATCTCCATGAACGACTTTGACGATCACTGTGCGTTCCATCGTGATGTGGTGAGCCAGATAGAGCACGGCCATGCCACCTTCTGCAAAAATCGAATCAATGCGATATTTGTCTTCCAGCGTTTTGCCGACCAGCTCGAGAGCAGGCGGCGGAGAGTACTGCAAATCATAGTCACTTATATCAGCGCCACTTCCTGGCGGAGGAATCGCTTGTACAGGTTGCTCATGACCGATTTTCGCCGCAATCGCTGTGCGTCCGCCACCGCCGGCAGGGTCGTTTGCTAAAGGCCCGGCCGCTCTCTCAGTCAAATTTGGCGGTCGTTTTGTGCTCAGCCAGGGGATCAAGCGCACTCCATCAATGCCGCAAAATTGAGCTGGCGCCGGGTATTTAGTCGCGCAGCTTGGGCATTGCATGGCCTGCGCTGAGAAGGCATCGCGCGAATGGCTTTTCTCGTCTTCTGGCGCACACAGTAACAGCTCGGACCCATCGAAAGCACAAAATTTTGCTTGAGCATAGAACTGCGCACCACATTCGGTGCAAACCATATCTGATCGGCTCGAATTTTGAATCGCGGATAGCTGTTCCTTCTTGACCATACGAATTGTAAGTGCTCCCATTTAGATAGGGTCTGGCCCTGTGGATTACTGTCTTTAGCCTGGAGGTAATTGCACGGGCACTGGGTAACCAATCACAGTTGGACGATTAGCCTCGACTTCGACTAGTGTGAAACCACTGACATAGCCAGGTGCTTCG
>CAJCHQ010000811.1 GCA_903970295.1 Bryobacterales bacterium | reverse complement strand
TGGTTGCATATCATCGCCAGCGCTTCAGTTAGCTTTAGCCACGGCAGCAATGACGGGCAAAAAACGATGGGAATCGTCACTTTGATTTTGGCTACCAACTTTGCTGAATATGGATTTAAAGCCAACGAAGTGCCATTTCCGGTGATGGCTGCAGCGGCCCTGGCCATGGCAATGGGCACGATCATTGGTGGCTGGAGAGTGATCCGCACAGTTGGAACGAAAATCAGCAAAGAACGCTTGAGCCATTCTCAGGGGTTCGGCGCTTCAATGAGCACAGCTTTGATTATTTTGTTTGCATCGCAGTGGGGAGCACCAATAAGCACGACCCATACTTTGAGTTCGGCTGTTGCAGGCGGTACGTTACCTGTGCATGGTCGCGAGAAACTCAATCCGAACACATTGAAATTGTTGGCCACGGCCTGGATTTTGACGATTCCGGTAGCTGCATTTCTCGCCTCAGCAAGTTATGCAATTCTGCGCATTATCTGGCATCCTTAAAATGGGTCTCTCGGGAGAGCATAGTCGATGAAATTCGTAGTTGGATTCAGCAGTCCCAAGCGCAGCGAAAAAGTCGTGCGTCTAGCCGCAGCACAGGCCAAAGCCCTGGACGCCGAATTGATTCTTTTGAGAATCGTGCCTGATCCGACAAAAGTAGGCGTGGTCGCTCAACTGATTTCAAGTGACAAACCATTCAATACTGCCACCAAGCAGGTCGAAACGATCGTCGAAAAACTCAAATCGGAAGGCGTCAAAGCATCCGGCATCGTCAAAATCGGTCAGGTCGCAAAGGGCATAGTCGAGACAATGAAAGAATTGCCCGGCGATCTTTTGTTCCTCGGCACTTCAGGCACAGGTACCAAAAAGCTTTTCGCCCTCTCTCAAGATCCAATCGCCAGATATGTTTTCGATCATTGCCCGATATCGGTTTGTTTCGTACGAGGTGATATCAGTATTGGTGCCGCCGGCACCGATCTGGTAGGTGACACCACCGACGTGCCGGAAGTGACACCGGAGCAAGCTGATACCGAAGGATTGGAGCCAAGCACTGATCATCTGGGGAACAGTTGAGGCGAGGAATTAATTGACGGCAAGCTCAGGTTGTGCAGGCTGCGAGTGATCGTCATCGGCGGCAAACATTCGAGGATGCGTCGTCCATACTGCTTTGTCGTCATGCGAGGATCGAGAATCGCCACAATTCCTGTGTCATTGCTAGTGCGGATCAATCGGCCGACACCCTGCTTCAGCCTCATGGTGGCATGCGGCAAGGATAAATCGTTGAACCAACTTTTGCTCGTGTCTTGTTTCAATGCCTCGCAACGGGCTTCGTGCACCGGATCGTCGGGGACCTGAAAGGGAATGCGGTCGATAATCACACAGCTCAATTGATCGCCATCGATCGAGACACCTTCCCAGAAACTGGATGTACCGAAAAGAACGGCTGATTCTGTCGACTTGAACCATTCGATCAAGCGTTGACGAGGCATTTCTCCCTGCCGCTTGCAAGGATAAGCAAGAGTAGGAGCAAGAATGTCATAAGCCGCATTGAGGGCAGATTTACTGGTGAACAGAACAAACGCGCGACCCTCACTGACTTCGAGAATGCGCTCTATCTCCTCAACGGCGGCAGACATAAATCCTGGGGCGTTTGGCTCAGGTAAATTATGAGGAAGATAGAGAATAGCTTGTTTGGCGTAATTGAAAGGGCTGGGCACAGCACTCTGAATAACGTGATCCAAACCGACGGTGCGCTTGAAGTAACCGAACGGGTCATCACCACCGGTGGCAAGCGTGGCCGACATCCAAACCGATGAATGCAAATTTTCCTGCTCGAGCAAATTCTCACGAATGAAAACAGACGGATCGAGAGGTGCGGCCACGACTTCGATACGCGAGCCGGTGACATCACTTCTTTCCACCCAGACCACCCAATTCGGATCCGGATACGCGAGAATATCAAGCAGTGAAAGATACGCATTGATCGTTGCTACCAGCGATTTCGCTTTCAGCTTGGCCTTCTCCCGTGACATGTCGACGTCGAGAAGATGTTCGAAGTTCTGATCCTCGAGCCACTTCTTCAATATGCCGAGCGTCAATGAAAGATCCGCAGCTTCCGCGACTCCTTTGCGCAACCTTGTGCGCGGATACTGGCAAAGCATATTGAGATGCTGGAAGAAATCGACTCCCTGACTCTCCACATCATGCACCATGCCGCCAGGCGCACTCACCCTCTTCAGGGCTTTGGTGCAGAGCGAACGCAAGCCACGATTGCTGAGAGTGAGACTGAATGCGTTTGTCGCCACCTCAGGTAAATGATGGGCCTCATCGATGATGAGCAAATCGTACTTGGGCAGAATATTTCCTTTGGAGGCGGCGTCCGCCAGAAGAAGAGCGTGATTGACGATCAGAACGTCAGCTTCTTCTGCCTGTTTGCGGGCTTCGAAGTAAAAGCAACTGGAAAATTGCGGACAACGATTGCGTAAACAATCGTCGGAATCTGAATTGATTTCACCCCAAGTGTCCCAGTGAGGAACGAAGTCCAGTTCCGAAACATCGCCGGTTTCGGTGTCGTGCTGCCATGCCATTAAACGATCGTCGATGCCATATTCGAGAACGTGTTCTTCCCAGCGCCGCAACCCGAGATAATTGCCTCGACCTTTCATGAGAACGGCTTCGATTTGAAAAGGCAAAACCTTTTGCAGGGCCGGGATGTCCTTTTTTATATACTGCTCTTGGAGCGCAATAGTGTTGGTCGAGATCACCACTTTTTTGGCTGACAGCGCCGCCGGTATCAAGGCCGCAAAAGTCTTGCCAGTGCCCGTTCCGGCTTCGAAAACCCCAGTCTTTCCGGCTTGGAATGTGCGTTCGATTTCCAGCGCCAGATGCATCTGCTGCGAGCGGTGCTCATACGAGTCTAGTTGCTCGGAAAGTCGAGCAAATATATCTTGAATGCTTACTTGCACCGAATTACTGCACGGTGCCAGTGGTGGTGGCAGCTATCTGGTTGGATGGATGATACTCAGGCAAGGTCAATTTCTGACCGAGATTGAGAACATTAGCACTGCGCATGTTGTTTGCCTTGACGATCTCGTCGAGCAATCTCGGGCTGACACGCTTGTAGTTCTTGTAAGCGATTCCGGCGAGTGTGTCACCAGCTTGCACTTGATACTGAGGAGCGGCAGGCACCAGAGTCTCACCCGTGGCGACAGTTGCTCCAGCTACAGGAGCAGTTCCAGGAGCGACAGCAGGTGCTGCTGCGGAAATCAAAATTTTGTTGTCCGGGTGATTGTTGGCAGTAATCATTTTGGAAACTGAGAAGAATCCGGCCACTCCGACTAAAGATATGACAGCACCGGCTGCAAAACCAATAGACAGATAGAAACTGGCGGAGCGTTTCGGTGGTGGCACAAAGTTGTGCTCGCTGTGCACGCCTGGCCAAAGCACTTCCAATTCTTCGGACTTAGGGGCAGCTTCGGGCTCGAAGTTCAATAAGCGATTTGTATCTTCTTCCATAATTCTCTGGTTGAGTAAATTGGACGACATGCTGACGGCAGCATCTCGCGAGGGTAACGGTTGTTCTCTGATCAATTGTTCTCTGGTCGGTTGTTCTCTGCCCGATAGCTCTCTGATGGATCGTTCTCGGATCGGTTGTTGACTGTCTCGCACATACTCGGGAACAGCATCGAAATCAAATGTGTGCCGTTCGCAATCGATAGTTGTAGTCATCTCTTTTAATGCCACTGGAATACCTTCTCAAAGACAGAGTGTCGAACTATTTGTTGTCTTCTTTATGTAGCCGGATTAAACGCGGCTTTCTGCACCAGACGCTGCATATTATCTAAATTACGACCATAAAGTCAAACCCAAAGCACGATCCCGTAAAGTCTTGCCTGGCACTGGTTTCAAGGAAAGCTAATATATTCAAAAACCCCGAAACTGCAACCCTGTGATGGTTACACCTTGTCCAGATTAATTTACTGACAAGCACTTGCGGGGTTAACAATCCCCTGTTTAAGCCATTCCACCGTTATTTTTTCGAGACATATTTTTGATTAAAAACCGTAAACCCTTGCTAGATGCAGATTAAGAAGTGCTTGACAAGTGATTATTGCATAATCCAATAGATAGAAAATCAGAGCAAAACAGATATCGGTCAGCCCTGAAAGCAAGCTCATATTTTTCGCTTGACTACTCGCCTGGAACCGGCAATACGCCTGGATAGATGCTGAGCACATATCCGCGAATGCATTAAAAAAGCCGAAGGGAAATAAAATGGAAGAAGCTTATAACAAAGCCGAAACGGACTGACAAAGTGGACTCATAAATAGATAGGGCCGATATTGCCCGCAACTAAGCTAAGGTGTGCCAGGTGCGGCTTCTGAGTCGACACCGCCTTTGGTGCGGTTAGCAGAAGAAACTGTTACTTGCTTTATGACTTCAGGTGACCCGGCCACAATTAAAACACCCTGGTCGGGTTTGAATTCTGTCTTGATGAATTTGTTGACCGAGTCCAAATCCACTGCCCGAATGCTGCTGATGAGTTGCCCGAGAAAATTCACCTCGGTTCCCTGGTAATACCCATTCAGGGCGCTCTTAGCCGCTTCGGAAGTAGAGGGCATCAGGCGTACCGGCAGAGCTGCGGACATATACCTTTTGATCTCACCCAACTCGTTTTCGCTTATACCTGTGCGGGCAAATCTTTTTACTTCGGCTTGAATCGCGAGTGCCGTTCTTGATACCAGATTCGGTTCTACTGGAACGATCAAGGACCAACTAGTCATGTTTGACAGTGGCAGGAATCGCGACTCCATATCCTCATACGACAAACCATTAGCCAATCCCGGTTCATTGTTTATACGCTGCGCCAGGCGCGAAAAAATCGGATGATTGTTGAGCGCACAATCGCTGACTAACAATATTGAATAATCTTTGTCATCAGATTGCACCTTGAGCAAGCGACCGATGCTGATAGTCGTCTTGGCCTTGTCAACGCTATTGCTGAAAGGAATCGAAGCTTTCAGCGTCTTGCGCGTGCTCTCGGTGGCCGGCGGAAAGGCTCTTGGAGGCTTGCTAGAATTGGGCGAGCCCCAACCTTCGCATGCGCGCTCAACGAGAGCGAAGGCTCTCTCGGGAGTGACATCGCCGGCGATGACAATCACGGTCGAGTCAGGGGTGACGAATTGGCTGAGAAAATCTTTGACGTCAGACGCTTTCATCTGACTAACTTCTCGAGCTTTTTCGGAAGGATCGATTGGATAATATGATGTGTTGGAGGCGATGACGCTGCGCAAGAGAGCTCGATTAATCTTGACATTGATTGATTCTTCAGCATTTTTGATAGACGAATAAAATTCATTCTTAGCCTTTTCTAAATCAGGTTCTTGCAGCGGTGGATCTTTGACAGCCGTAGCGAGTAGATTCAGTTGCACGGCAAGATCGCGCGATAGACAACGAGTCTGAAAATTAATTGTTTCCGGTGACGACTCGAATTTGAGCATCGCCTGCGGTTGCAAGCCGAGGTCTTCCTGCTGCTGGATGCTTTGTGGCCGTCCCGGTCTCGACGGACCATCGTTGAGAACGTGAGCGCACAGCGAAGACAGTCCTTTTTTGCCGGAGGGATCGAAGACTTCACCGGCTCTGATCGCACCATTGATCTGGACGAGAGGAGCGAGGTGACTTTCGACCACAATCACAACAGTGCCATTCTTGAGAATTTTGCGCTGGATCGAGGGCATAGACGCGGCGATCACTTTTGGTAGCGGCTCTGCTGGGGTGGGCGGCCGGGAGTCGGGCTTGGCACTGGAAGTTGCCGATGCTGGAGGGGAAATTGTGGAGGCTGGCGTGGAAGTTGCGGATGCTTGAGTGGCTGATGTCGTTGCGGACGCTGGAGAGGAAGTTGTGGATGCTGGCGTGGTGGATGTTGTTGCGGAGGCTGGAGTGGAAGTTATGGATGCTGGCGTGGGGCCCTGCTGCGCTCCAGAACCGGCATCCGATGTTGCGGGAGTCGATGTGCTTGAAGCCGATGTAGTCGTTGTGCTTGAAG
Source organism: Bryobacterales bacterium (assembly GCA_903970295.1). The sequence goes on along the minus strand of CAJCHQ010000811.1, from coordinate 1,565 downwards.
CCGACGTAGTCGCTGTACTTGAAGTCGCTGAAATTGAACTTGCGGTCGCCGACAAAGAGTCCGTTGATGACGCACTCTCGGGGGCAGACTCTTCTACGGGCGGCAAGACTCGCATATTGAATTGAGCCTTGCTGGCTTGGGCAACTCGGACAAGAGCATCGTCATTGTCTTTGTAGCCAAGCAATTTAGTATGCTCGAAATTGCGGCTGATCGGGGTTTTCGGAATCGGCGAAGTGACAGGTGTCGTCTTGCCCGGCGGCTTCACCGCTGGAGAGCCATTGTTCTGATTAACCGGTTTGCCTGCATTGGATGAGAGCAGACCAACGACTCGATTCTCCGGCGCTAGATATTTTTTTGAAACGCGCAGCAGATCGTTGATAGTCACGGCACGCAGCCTATCTGTCCAGGCGGCACTTGCTTGCCACGATTGAAGCGTCTCGCAAAATCCGAGTTGAAAGCCCATTCGATATGGTCCGTCGCGATCGCTGACAATGGCAAATTCGGCTTGATTTCTAGCCCTTCGCAGTTCGCCATCGGTGACCGGTTGAGTGCGAAGCTGCGAGACAAGCGCATCCCAGCCTTCCAGAACTTTCTGGGGACCGGCTCCAGCCGGTGCCGAAAGTGAAACTGTGAAAAGTCCCGGGTCACGTTTCAGCTCGAAAGCCGATTTGCCATAGCTGCAAACCTTCGGATCGAGCAATTTGATTTTCAATTTTCCGGAGATGGAAGCATTCAAAAGTTTTTCCAAAACAATCATTGCCGGAGCATCGTTGTCCGCGAATGAAGGTCCGTGATACGCAACTTGCACTTCATCTTTCTTGCCCGAGTAGTGCAGGAGCACGCGGCGCTCAGCTGATTGCGGCGGCTCAGTTACGCGAACAACAGGAATCGCTGTCGTGGATTTCGGAATGGCGCCAAAATATTTCACGACAGCAGCTAAAACCGGTGGTTTCTTAAAATCACCGACAACAACCAATGTGGCATTATTCGGATGAAAATATCGATCGTAGAATTCTTTGGCATCACGGACAGTGAGCGAATCAAGATCTGTCGCCCAACCGACGGTTGGATTTTTATAGGGATGCCGCACGTACGCTGCCGCCCGCACTTCACGAGCGAGAGTTGCGGACGTGTCTTTGGACTCTCGATCGGATTCCGATTTAACCCGACTTAGCTCTTCCTGAAAATCTGCAGGAGTAAAATTCGCGCTTCGCATTCTTTCAGATTCAATGCGCAGAGCCAGGTCCAGTTTGGAAGGGTGGATCGTTTCGAAAAACGCGGTGAAATCATCACTAGTAAAACCATTGAACTGGCCGCCGTTGCGCACGATCGTGGCGCCGAGCTCGCCTTTTCGATAGTGGCCGACCGATTGGAAAAGCAAATGCTCGACGATATGGCTGAGCCCAGTCGCACCAGCGGCTTCGTTCCGAGCACCGACCTTATACCAGACGAAACAAGAGACAACCGGGAACGAGTGGTCTTCTAAAAGGAGAAGCCTGAGACCATTCGGCAAGGTGTACTGCAGAGGCACTCCCGGAGGAGAATTAGCCGGCGCAGGTGCAGTT
>CAJCHQ010000810.1 GCA_903970295.1 Bryobacterales bacterium | reverse complement strand
ACGGGCGACGCCTCGCTCGAACTTCTACAAAAACTCGGCAACCGTCACGAAGCGGCGTATCTAGACGATTTATCCGCGGCTAAGGTAGACGTTTGCATAATCGACGACGACGATCACAATGGACTGCAAACGCTCTCTGCGCTGACTGCAGGTCGCGAAGTGATATATCAAGCGCAATTGTCGCTCGATCAATTTGCAGGCAAAGCCGATTTTCTGGAAAAGGTCGCAGGTCAAAGCAAACTCGGCGATCATTTATACACCGTACTCGATACCAAATTGGCTCTCAAACCGAAACCGTACTTTGTCATTCAATTATGTTGCTATGCTGAAATGCTCGCTCAGATTCAGGGACTTCGGCCGCAGAGAATTGGTATCATCCTCGGTGATAAGAGCCGGCATTGGTTTCGCACTGATGACTATTTTTTTTATTACAAACAATTGAAAGCCCGCTTTTTGCAAGCGCAAGCGCGATTCGAACCAATGTCAATGCCCGAGTTATTCGGCAGCGCCAAATTAGGTAAGTGGACCGAACATGTCGAGTCGCTGCTCGAGCAACAAGATCATTTGAGTCGAGTCGCCAACATCCGCCGCAGTCAAATTCAGAAGCTAAAAGATTATGGCATCGAAACCTTGACTGCATTGGCCGAAAGCGATGTCCAACGCATTCCCAAGATGGAGGAGAGCACGTTTATCGCCCTCAAACGACAAGCCCGCTTGCAACTCGATTCGGCCGGCTTGCCTCGCCCTCTCTACGAAGTATTGCCGCTCGATCCGTTGCGACCACGCTCGGGTTTGAGAGCCTTACCGCCGCCTTCAGCCGGTGATGTCTGTTTTGATATGGAAGGTTATCCGCATGTTCAAGACGGTTTGGAATATCTTTTCGGTGCCACGATCGCAAAGCAAACGAGTGAGCCGCAGTCGCAGCCGGCAGAACTAGAATTCAAAGATTGGTGGGCGCATACACGCGAAGACGAAAAACTGGCATTCGAACAATTTATCGATTGGGTACACGCCCGCTGGAAAGCCCATCCCGACATGCACATCTATCACTATGCCCAATATGAAGTATCGGCACTGCGCCGACTAATGGGCCGACATGGAACGCGGGAGCGAGAAGTGGACGACCTGCTCAGAAATGAAATCTTTGTCGATTTATTGGCAATTGTGCGCCACTGCCTTCGAGTCGGCGAGCCCGGATATTCGATTAAGAACATCGAACATCTCTATATGGACAAGCGCGCCGGTGACGTGGCCACCGCCAGTGATTCGGTAGTCTTCTATGAAAAATGGCTCGAAGAAAGAGATGGCGACGACTGGCAGAGATCAAAAATTCTGGCCGACATCCGTGCCTACAACAAAGAAGATTGCGACTCGACCTGGAAACTCGTCGAGTGGCTGAGAAATTTGCAAGCAACGGAGAGTATCTCATTCGTGCCGAAGGTGATCGAAATCAAAGAGAACGAAGAACGCGAAGCGGCAGCTCAGCTAGCCAAGCGTATTCTCGAGGAGCTGAAAGAAAATTGCCCGGCAAAACCTACTGAAGAAGAAGGCGAAGCGCGGCGAGTAAAAGAGCTGTTGGCGCTTTTATTGGAATTTCACAGCCGCGAACTAAAACCGATCTTTTGGGAACGGTACGATCGAATCGGGCGTTCTGAGCAAGAATTGATGGAGGATGATGCTTGCCTGGCGGGGTTGGAGAGAACCGCTACTCCGCCGCAACCAGCAAAACGATCGTTTCTGTATGAGTACTCATTCAATCCGGATCAAGAAACTAAACTGGCTAAGGGCAGCGAGTGTCTCTGCGTCCCAGATGGGAAACGCTCGATCGGCATTGAAGAAATCGATAATGTCGGGGGCAAAATATATTTCAAGATTAGTAAAAGGGGAACGCCATTACCGGACCGATTCAGCCTGATTCCTAATGAATTTGTGCCACCGCAACCGATACCACAACGCATTTTCGATGTCGTCCAGGAATTTGTCACCGCTGGCACCATGTCGGCAGCACTCAGTGATTTCTTGTTTCGCAGACCTCCACGTATTTTAAATCACACGCCAGGAACAGCAATCGTTTCACACGATCAGGTCAGTGACGCAGAAACTCTGTCGAATTTGGTAGCGTCTTCGGTTTCGCGCCTGGACAACAGTTATCTGTGTATACAAGGTCCGCCGGGCGCCGGCAAAACTTCCACGGCTGCCGGTATAATACTGCGGCTGCTGGACAGTGGCAAAAAGGTTGCCATCACATCGAATTCGCACAAGGCAATCAACAATCTGCTCGAAAAAGTAGTGCTCGAAGGCAAAAAACATCAAATCTCGGTGAGAGCATGCAAAATTCAAAGGGACGACGAAGATCCCATTTTCGAATACGCAAATGTTGAATATGCCGCCAGTGGCAAAGACTGTTGTCTCTCGAGCGGCGACTTTAATTTAATCGGGGGCACGGCGCACGCGTTCAGTTATGAAGGATGGAAAGATCATTTCGATTACCTCTTCGTCGACGAAGCCGGCCAAGTTTGCCTGGCCAATCTGGTAGCGATGTCAACGAGCACCAGAAATATCGTCATCATGGGCGATCAAATGCAGCTGAGCCAACCCACCAAAGGCGGGCATCCAGGCGAAAGTGGCGCTTCGATTCTGGAATATTTGATGCCGGCAAACGCAACCATAGCCGACGAAATGGGGATATTTCTAGGAACGAGCTGGCGCATGCATTCAACGATTTGCCAATTCATTTCGGCCTCGATTTATGAGAACCGTTTGCTGTCCTCGCCATTGAATGATCGAAGAACATTGCACTGGCAGCCCAATTCAAATGTTGGAGACGTGCTTAGCAAATCTGCCGGGTTGTTGTACGTCCCGGTCGAACACGACGGTAACACTCAAGGCAGTGACGAAGAGTGCGAAAAGATCAAGGAGCTTTACCAGCTGCTCTTGCAATGCAAGGTCAGAGACAAAGACGACCAGATCGTACAAGTAGACGAAAGACAAATTCTGGTTGTCGCGCCTTACAACGTGCAGGTGCGTAAGCTCAAATCTGTGCTGCCGGAGAAAGCACTAGTTGGCACAGTCGACAAATTTCAAGGACAGCAAGCTGCGATCGTGATCATTTCGATGTGCACGAGCGACCCAGAAAATTCTCCGCGGGGCATAGATTTTCTGTTCAGCAAAAATCGTTTGAACGTGGCTATTTCCAGGGCACAAACTCTGGCGATCGTCGTATCCAGCCCCAATCTGGTCCTGACAAGCTGCAACAGCATCGTCCATATGTCTTTGTTGAACATGTATTGTCAATTGATCGAACAAGCGACAGAGAATCAAAAAACTTCAGTTACAGCGGGATGATGCGCGCGTCGATGCTTTTCTTTTCCAGTTCGATCAAGCCCATCGTACATCGAGGCTGACGGCGGCGATCTGTAGCCGAGCCTGGATTGAATAAGAGAAGATCACCGTGTTGTTCATTCATGGGAATGTGTGAATGCCCAAAGATCACAACATCAGCTTTTGGAAAAAGTTTTCGCAAGCGGGCCGGTCGGCCCAGCTTGGAACCACTATCGTGAATGAGAGCGAACTTAATTTGCTCGAGTTCGAACTCCAACTTTTCGGGCAATTCCAGATTCTGGTCATTATTGCCAAGAACAGCTAAAACAGGCGCGATAAAAGACAAGTGATCGAGAAATTCTTGAGTCAATATGTCACCGGCGTGAATAATTTTGTCCGCCTGCTGCAGAATTTCAAGAGCGCGCGGTGGCAAAAATTTAGCTCGCTTCGGAATGTGCGTATCGGCAAGAACCGCGATTTTCATAGAATTCACGAAGTAGATTCACGACTGGCGTCGACAAAAATTTCTCGATCGCGCTCAGTTAAGTTTACAATTGTCGCGCCACTGGCTGCGACAAGCTGGAGTGGCGAGATCAAAATCTCTTCCCCCCAACAACCCGTGCCGACTCCCAAAATTTCTTCCTGCATGAGACTGGCTTCGAGAAAAGTGCGAAATCCATCAGGTTGCCAATGAAAAGGCGGTATCGAGCCGATTGGGTAACCGGTAACAGCCAGAACCTTTTCGGGCGCACACATTGATATATTGCGCGAACCAAGCACCTTTTTTAGATGACCAGAGATAGCCACCTGGTCGCCACCCACCATTATAAGCGCACACTCGTTCTTGTCAGACTCGAAAACAAGAGTCTTGACCATTTGCCGCTCCCGAAAGCCCAGTGCATGGGCAACGTTGGCAGCGCCTTTTTCCGTCGTCGCGGGAAACGAGCGCTGCTCGAAATGAATCTTGTGGTCTTCTAGATACTTTATTGACGGCAGTTCCATTTATACATCCCGGAGTCTGAGGTTCTGAACATGAGCGCATTTTACTATTTAGCCGAGCGCCACTCATCAATAAATTACTTCAAGGTTGCAGACAGACTAAGAGTGACGAATTACAATAGACGACGTAGGCTGAGCGCAACCAGAATATATGCAGAACCAGAAGCCATCGATCTTGGTCGTCGAAGACCATGTCATTGAACAAAAATTGCTCTTCTTGTTGGCTCAAAAATATGGATATGAAGTACAAATCGTCTCGAGTTCCGAGGAAGCCATATCAGAACTCGAATCAGGCAAATTATTTTCACTCATACTGATGGATTGGAAATTGCCCGGCACGGATGGGCTGACTTGCACGAAACGCATCAGGGAGCTGGAAAAAGATAAGGGCTACCATACGCCGATTGTCGCTATTACTGGTCGAGCCATGGATGGAGACAAGAGCAAGTGTCTGGTCGCAGGCATGGATGACTACATGAGCAAACCATTCACAGCTGATGAGTTTCGACAAATGGTCAATCGCTGGATCCCCGATCGATCGGCCGGGCATTCGTCCCACTAATCGACTAAATAACTCTCTCGCTGCAATTATTTTTTTCGCAATCTCTCCAATTCGCGCTCTCTTTCAGCCAGCTGTGCTTCTAAATAACCAATTCTATAGAGGGCATTCGCCAAACGCGCGTCTTTCTCTTTCAAATCTCCGCAGGCGACTTCCAGCTTGGTGGCAAGAGCTACGAGCTGAGGCGTCAGAGCAGCTCGAGTTTCTAACTGAAAAGCGAGTCCGGCGCTCTCTAATTTCAGGCTGAGCGTATTTGCGCAATCAGACTGATCTACGTCCTCCCCGCCTGAACCTGAGCTAAGCGCGATCGTTTGAACAGAATCGCATGCGGCTACACCCTCCGCTCGAACAATCGGCACAAGCCTCTCTGCAGCCGTGCTCAGGTTGTTTAAACAGTCAGTGATTTGATTTTCTTCTTTCATATTCTCACACTATAGCTGGTGCCATCTTAGCAAAAGAGCTGACCGCGAAAAGCGATCAGCTCTGGATTGAACTGTTGTGATTTAGGCGCCGCGCAGACCGCGGATGGCTGCCAATCTGGATTGGCGTTTCGCCGTTTCGTCTTGCTCTTCTTGAGGAAGATCTTGCGTTTGAGCTTGATCACCTAGCTGCGCTGATGCAGGAGCGGCGGCAGGAAGAGCTGCCCGGGTGAACTCTTCGTCATCGTCGTCGCTAAACAACGAAAGCTTGAGACCGGCAGCCGCTGGGCGGGCCGCCACTGGATTTGGCGGGGCGGCTAATGGAGCCGGCGCCGGTTCGACATCAGTGGTGCCTTCTTTGGCAGCCACAGAGGAAAGAATCGAACTGAGCGAATTCCAGGCACTCTGACTGTCTTCGTCAGGGGTGGAAGCTGGTGCCTGCGCCAGTGGCTGAGCAGGAGCCGGAGCTGGTTCGGAGCGCAAGGCGTCTTCTACGTTCATCTGCGGCACAGGTACGACGAAGGCTTCTGGCTTGGGCCCTGATTCGGCGCGCAACTGAGGTTCGGCAGCTGGTGCTGGCTGGGTTTGTGCCACCGCAGGGCTGGGCATTTCAGCTTCAACTGCCGCTACCGGTGTCGGCAGAATTTGCTCTTGAGCAACTACCGGTTGCCGGGCTGAGTATTCCTCACGCTCGACGATAGGAGCCGGAGATTTTGCTGCGGGCATTCTCAGAGGTTCACGCTCAGCGACTGGCTCGGCGCTGGTAGCCGCCAAAGCAGCTCGCAAATCTTCGTGATGCACCACTGTTTCAGTCTTAGCAGCGGGCATTCTCAATGCCTCGCGTTCGACTACTGGCTC
>CAJCHQ010000809.1 GCA_903970295.1 Bryobacterales bacterium | reverse complement strand
GCTGCGCATTTTGGCCAGCGCTTCCCCAATCTTGCCCGGGTCTTTACCGCCGGCCTGAGCCAGTTGCGGTTTACCGCCACCGCCACCGCCGCAAATAGCAGCGAATTCTTTGGCCAGATTACCGGCATTGAAACCTTGCTTGACCAGTTCGTCAGAAACAGCGGCAGTGATCGAAACTTTGTCCGGTCCTTGACTGGAAGCAAGCACAAGAATTGTATTTTGATCTTTGTTGCGCATATTTTCGGCGATTGTCTTGAGCGCATCTGGTGACAGACCAGGCAATTCGCTCAGGTAAAGCTGAATTTTACCCACTGTCTCCGCTTTGATATCACGTGCTTTAACCATAGCCAGCTCGTCTTCGCGGCTTTGCAATTGCTTTTCTTTTTGCTTCAACTGATCTTGCAAGCGCTCGATTTGTTGGGCTAAATCTTGTGGTTTCACTTTCAGTAAACCAGACGCATTTTGCAACAGCGACATACTTTCAGCAATATGATTCCAGGCCCGGGTTCCTGAAAGTGCTTCTACACGCCTGACTCCAGACGAGATGCTGCCTTCGGAGATAATTTTGATCGGGCCAATTTCACCAAGGCTTGTGACGTGGGTGCCACCGCAGAACTCCAAACTGACATCGCCCATTTTCAAAACCCGCACCACGTCACCATATTTTTCACCGAACATGGCGATCGCTCCACTGCGTTTCGCTTCCTCGATCGGCATTTCAGTAGTCACGACTGGCAAGTTGAGGCGCACCCACTCATTCATCGTGCTTTCGATTTTTTGCAATTCTTGAGGCGTTGGTTGCCGTTCGAAACTAAAGTCAAAACGCATCGCCTGGGGACCGACTTGCGAACCCGCCTGAGCCACGTGCTTGCCGAGAAACTCCCGGATAGCGGCATGAAACAAATGGGCCGTGCTGTGATGCAACATGGTGGCCCGTCGTCTTTCTTGATCGACTAGTGCTTCCACCGACTGACCGGGCTCGATCGTGCCAGCCAGAGAGCGCACTTTGTGAACATGCAGACCTTCATGTTTTTTGGTGTCGAGAACACTCAAAGACGCATCTCGATTTTTGAGCATGCCGGTATCGCCTAATTGTCCACCGGACTCGGCATAGAACGGCGTGCGGTCCAGCAGAACCTCCACTTCTTCGCCTTCCTCGGCATGGTCGACGATTTTGCCGTCCTTGAGCAGGGCGACTATCTGACTTTGATCGGCAGTCTTGTTGTAGCCCGTGAATTTTGTCGGTCCATTTTCTTTGAGCACCTGACCAAAGGCACCATCACCGGTGATTATCACATTAAACTTGCTCACCGAAGATTTTTCTTCGTGCTCTTTGCGAGCCCGGGCAAAGCCTTCCATATCGATGGTTTTGCCGTGCTCTTGCGCGATCTCGCGGGTCATTTCGACGGGAAATCCAAAAGTGGCGTAGAGGTTGAAAACTTGCCCGCCATCAATTTCTTTCTCGGGACCCGCGAGTAACTCGTTCAATAAAGACATGCCGCGGTCGATCGTTTTGGCGAAGCGTTCTTCCTCCTCACGAATGATCTGGGCAACCGTGTCTTCGTTCTCGCTCAACTCACGATAGGCAGCACCGTAAAGTTTGACGATCGTGGGCACCAATTTATAGATGAACGGCTCGTTCAACCCGAGCAGCCGTCCGAATCTGGCTGCGCGACGAATTATAAAGCGCAGGACATAACCGCGGCCGACATTGCTTGTGCGCACACCATCGGCCACCAGAAATGCGACCGAGCGTGCGTGATCGGAGATGATCTTGAGATAGCTGTCTTTGATCGCTTTGGCATTGGTGGCGTCATCGGCTTTCGGCAAACCGCCAGTGTAAGGAACGTTGGCAATTTCACTGGCTTTTTGCAAGATCGGGTAAAAAAGATCGGTTTCGTAATTATTGTCTTTCTTTTGCACGATCAAAGCGACTCTTTCGAGCCCAGATCCTGTGTCGACATTTTTGTTGGCTAAAGGTGTGAATTTGCCTTGCTCGTCTTTGTAGAGTTCCATAAAGACGAGATTCCAGAATTCCAAATAGCGGTCGCATTCGCATAAGCCAATGCCGCATATACTCGGGTCGTCACTGCATCCATACTGAGGACCGCGATCGTAATAAATCTCTGAACACGGTCCGCACGGACCAGTAGGCCCAGGCGGACCCCAAAAATTATCTTTGCGCGACATTTTGAAAATCCGCTCGGGTGGCACGCCGACGGCTTTATTCCAGATCGCATAGGCTTCATCATCGGGCGGATTATGCTCGTCGCCCTCGAAGACGGTGACCGAAAGCTTCTCAGGGTCAAGACCAAGATCTTTGGTGACGAATTCCCAGGCCCAGGGAATTACTTCTTTTTTGAAATAGTCACCGAAGCTGAAATTGCCGAGCATTTCGAAAAAGCTGTGATGGCGAGCAGTACGCCCGACATTCTCGATATCAGAGTCTTTGCCTCCGGCCCGTGCGCATTTTTGCACAGTGACCGCGCGCGGCGGCGAGGTCGGCGGCGCTTGCCCGAGAAAGATCGGCACAAATTGCACCATGCCCGCTGATGTGAGGAGCAAAGTCGGATTATCAGGTATCAAACTCGAGCTTGGCAAGTGGAGGTGACCCCGCTTGTCTCTGAAGTAGGCAATGAATTTATCCCGAATTTGTGCCCCAGACAGTGTCACCAAGGCCTCCGTTGACTGCATAGCGCCCCCGCATTTGAATGTTTCAGACTCTCCAGTATAACCTAATCGATCCGCATAAACAGGCACCATTGCAATGTCTGAAGCTTTTCATCCAATCTCGCTGAATGATAGGTGGCGAACAATTACCAAAAAAGCAGTCGAATCTGCTAATGTTGCCCATCTAAGTTCGGGCCGTTGATCGGTTTCTCGAATTATTGTCCTTCACCGTCGTTCACTTGGGCTAGGAAATTGAAGCTCCGCAAGGTCCTCATCCTCCACAAAAAGTCGACCTTCCAAATTCAAGCGATCGAACATCGGGAGTCTCGCTTCCTGAAGCTCCTCGAAGAAGGCAGCGATGTCGTCACACGTGTCAAGATCGCCCACGAAGAACACACTGAGACGCTCACCCATTTGGAAAACGAGCTGAAAAGACGAGGAGTCGAATTCAGGTCGATTGCGCGGGCCGAATTGAACGACCGCGTCACCGATGTCGATTTGATGATCGCCGTTGGCGGCGACGGCACTTTTCTCGATGCTTCTCACTCGCTCGATTCAATCCCACTCCTGGGCGTCAATTCGTCGAGTTCATCGAGCTTCGGACATTTCTGCTTAGCCAACGAAAGAACGATCAAACAAGTGCTCGACGATATCGAATCAGATGCGCTGCAGCCACGTAAGATTCTGCGTCTCGAACTTTCACTGAACGATTCGATTTTACCCGAGCTGGTTTTGAACGAAGTTTTGATCGCCCATGGCAATCCGGCGGCGACCAGTCGCTATTTCATCGACCTGCGCGGCGAGCGGGAAGAGCAACGCGGCTCAGGCATCTGGGTGGGGACAGCAGCTGGTTCCACCGGCTCACTGCGTTCTGCCGGCGGCACTGTTTTGCCAATCATCGATCACCGCTTTCAATTCGTCGTGCGCGAAGCCTGCATGCGACCTCAAGAAAAGTGGAATTTCAGCAAAGGCATTTTGACTCGCAACGAAGAAATTCTTCTGATTTCGCAAATGCGAACAGGCGTTCTCTATATCGACGGTCAACACATCGACTATCAATTCAGTTTAGGCGACGAATTGCGAATCAGAGCCAGCGATATGGATCTAAACGCTTATGTACAGCCCGATGTGAATGATATTTTTGTCTAATCAGAGCCAGAATTTCAAAGGTCGAGCGTGAGTAATTCCGAAAAACTGGCGGTTGTAACCGGTAAGCTGGCGGCCAGAGCAATTCGCCTCTTCAATCTCGGTTTGGGCTCCAACTTGCCAGGAACATTGGCAAGAAAAGTGACCCCGACTATTTTGGCCAGTCTTGCCAAGCAATCACGCCTGGGCTCTCTAGCGATTACAGGCACCAATGGAAAAAGCACAACCGCCGGATTTTTAGCTTCGATTTTGCGAGAAGCCGGATTGGAAATCGTGCACAACGCCCAGGGCGCCAATCTCGTGCCGGGCATCACTGCCTCCCTGGTCAATGCCAGCAACTGGCAAGGTCAAATCGACGCCGATTATTGCTTGTTCGAAATCGACGAGGCGGCACTGCCGGTAGTAGCACAAGAAGTGAACATCGAAAACGTTGTCGTCACTAATTTGTTTCGCGATCAATTAGATCGATTCGGTGAACTCGATACCACGGGCAAATTGATCGAGAAGGGCATTGCCCAAAATAAAAGCACAGCGATCCTCAATACCGACGATCCCAATGTCGGTCAACTGGCCCCCAACTCTGCGCGACTGTTCTTCGGCATCGAATCGCTGGCGTCAAGGGCTCCAGGTCAAGACGACAGCGATCAAAATCACGCGCTAGCCAAAAACGCAGAACTGGCCTATTGCGCTGGCTGCGGCAGCGAAGTCACCTACAGTCAGATCTTTTACGGACAACTGGGCAAATGGTCGTGCACCCACTGCGACAGAGCCAGAACACAGCCCCAAGTTTCTGCCGTCAATGTCCATCTGGAAACTGAATCATCACGTTTCCAGATCGTCATCGATGGCCAGCCAATTTCAGTTCACGTGCCATTACCCGGACTTTTCAATGTCTACAACGCGCTGGCGGCCTCCGCCATGGCCTCTCATTTGAATATCAGCCACGAAGCGATCCGGCAGGGCTTGAAGAATTATAAAACTCTGTTCGGGCGCTCGGAAAAGTTAGTGATCTCGGGCAAGCAGGTGCTCATTCAGTTGATCAAAAATCCGGCCGGCACCACTCAGGCAGTATCGTCAGTGGTAGCAGACAAAGAAGCGAATGTGCTGATCGCCATCAACGACAATCTCGCCGATGGACGTGATATTTCCTGGCTCTGGGACGCCGATTTCGAACAGCTGGGACTTTTCAATCGGCGCATTTTCGTCAGTGGTCAAAGAGCTCAAGATATGGCTGTGCGCATGAAATATGCCGGAGTCGATGCCGATAAAATCATCTCCATTCCCAGCCTGGCCAAGGCTCTCGAAGAAGCGCTCGCGCAAACCGGCGATCAACAAACGCTGCGCGTTTTACCAACCTACACATGTTTGCTCGAACTGCAAAAGATTTTGAAACAAAGAGGCGTCACTCTCGCCGGCACCTAGCTCTTTTTTCGGCCGGCGCTTGTCGGTGCGCGGCTCGCGACGCCCAATTAGTTCTTCTTCGGCGGCTCCCGGTGCCCGTGCATCTCTGAGTTCAGGAGGTCTTCAGCATCAGAATCCAGCGTGCCTTTCGAGTGTTCCATCAGCCGACTCTTGACGCCAGCCGATTGCAAGAGTTCGCTCGAGTCTTTATCTATTCCCGACGATTCTTCATAAAGCAGCATGTCATAAGGGTCTTGAATTTTTTTATAGCCGGTAGGAATACGGAAAAGTTTGGGGTCATAAGCCACGTGCTTGACACTGATCGTGTCGAAGACTGTCACTTTTTTGCCTAATCGAGCCTGGCGAAAAAAGCGCAAAGGCACACCGAAATTGGAGGGAAAGTGAATCACATCGGTGAGAGCCTGGACAAATTGTTGCGGTACTAAAATCTCCCGGGTCATCCACGCCTCCTGGGTTTCGTCTTTATCTTTGAGAGTATATTCTTGGCAGGCGTAGCCAAGAAACTTAGCGCTAGCGCCAGGCTTGATGTCGGGGAATTTGACAACTTTTTTCGACCCATGGCTCATTTGGGTCGCGTCAAAGTCAGCCACGGTTTTGCGGGCAGCGCTCATCAAAACGCTGCTGTGAATGTCAGGCGTGATCAGGTAGCTCACGTGCATAAAATCCAAGCGGGCGCCCCGTTTACAGAAATAAGTGGTAACTGGTCCCCAAATTTCGCTGGCCTGCTGTAGAACCCACATTTTGTCTGCATCAGGCGCCGCGGAAGATGTCATTGGCAGCGCCAACGCCAAAATCAAAAGCGCGCTAATTATCAGGGCGCGAGCACAGCAGTTCATATAAAAGTCGGGGCGAAGATTCATACTCTCTTTTATGCCTGTTTTGATTTATTTACCCTGGTTCTTGACTGGCTCGAAAGCATGGTTTTCGAGCTGGCGTGGAATAGTGTACGACAGGCGCCCTTTACCAATCCTTCCCGAAAGATACAGTGTCACGCAAGGACTCTGACTCGAT
>CAJCHQ010000808.1 GCA_903970295.1 Bryobacterales bacterium | reverse complement strand
CAAGATCAGCCCTCCGAGTTGAACCACGCCATGATCGCACACGGATGAAATTGGCGCTATCCTGAATGCGACTTTTTCAACACCCTGTTAGGCGTTCCACTGTACATTTTCCCACTTTTACTCGGACTTTTTAAGAAAAGCCAGGGCTATTTTGTGGATTCGATCAGTGAAAATCCTGCTATTTTGTTTAAGTAGTATCTCGGTTCCAGGGTTGCCGCGCGAGCAAAACTTTCAATGGTCCGTTCAGTTGTTCTGATAGGGCTCGCCACTCGGCGGGAGTCAAGGCAAAGGTTTCGTATCGTTTTAAGGCGCCTTCGCTCTCTAAATTGGCATCCCGCCATCGTTTCAACGAAAATGTGATCGTCGGTTGATAATCCCAATAGTCGTAAGCGCTGAATACACTGTGAGCCATCGAAATATCGATGTTTGTTCTTCCTGCATAGAACTCTTTCTCGTTCGTGTATTTCCCTGTGTTTCTCTCGGCATCCTGGCGAATGGCGTGAGCGTGCTCGCTGAAAAAGATCTCGTGGCCGCTCAAAATGAGCAGTCGCGCTGAAAAATCGAAATTGCAATTGATGCATTTGCCGGTCCAACCAAAGTGCCACGGGTAGCGACCATTTTCGTAGTTGAAGCGCACTCTTGCATCTTTAGCGGTAGTCACCGGTTTTCCGCATTCGGGGCAATCTGGTGCGGCGCGCCTGATCCCGCAACTGGCGCAAAAATTGTCGCTGTCGCTAACTTCTTTTTCGCATTCCATACAGCACTGTTTCAAGTCTTCTTCCGCTCTCATCAGGCGCATTTGAGCGGCGAACTGAACTTGTTCTTCCAGTGAATCGGCATCAGGCATCCGCCCGAAGAGCGCTTCGGCTTCTTCGCTCGGAGAGCCTATACCTGCTTCTGTTGCAGCATGAATGGCTGCCAGCGAACTGCTGAATTCGGAACCATCCAGCGTCACGATTTTGTCTGCGACCAGAGTGGTCATTATCAGTGAGGGCATCCCGTCCCCTGGCCAGCCTGGAGCCAGCTGCAATAGGACGATGATTTTGCCATCGTTGGGTTTGGCAATCCAATTAATGATGTAGTCTGCAGACACGTACTCGAGGTCCGGATGTTGCAGTTTGATCAGATAACAATTCGACTCGCGCCAGGCTTTGAGCACTGCGACGTGTCGGTGCGGTTCGAGCGATTTTAATTTAGGGGGCGACTTTAGCGGCAAACCGCGCCACTCTATATAAACTCGTTGCCGGGACCGATCGGCGAGTACGTCTGGAAAATCAAGACTTACAGAATATTGGAAAGTGCGATCGTCCATGCAATTGACCTCGGGGTTGGGACGTTGAACTGCGCTTGCTTCTCTGTGTCTAAGGTGGTTCAAGCAAACTTTGGCTTCAAGTCACTATAAATGATCTGCCACAACTCTCGCTACGCCACTGCTGATTCTTTTGTTTTGCGTGCGGCATTCTGTGTTTGACACATCGCTGCCACATTGCCTCAACCTCCGTGACACAGAGCCAGCTTATTCTGAAAACTGTGGGGGACGTACTAAAAAACAGCTGAGTAATCGATGCTCGTGTTGAATCGCGGCGATTACTTTCACGCATCTCTCTGTCTGGAGGTTAACCATGGTCTCAGATAATTCTTTTACAGCAAATGATTCGTCCCAAGCAAAAGATCATCCGACGCAAAATTCGAAGCTTAGTTTGGTCAGTCTTACTAATTCGAGTGATAACGATAAAGTTCATCCGACTGCCGATACGGCTTCTGAACACTTACCATCAATTTCCTGGGAAAGCGCTGGATCGAGCAATGCAGCTACAGAAGCTGTGCTAAAAACCGAGCAAGGTATTTTCAAAACAGAGGCGAATATTTTCACGACAGAACTCAATTTGGCAGGATTAGGAAAACCACCCGGGCAAACTGAAGCCGGCCCTGCAGCGGCGTCACCTTCGAACGGCACCAGCGATGCTGGAGGAACGAGCAGCTTGATGACCAACGTTGATAAAGATATAAAGCAGGTAATGGGTGATTTTCAACAGCTTCTAACTGAATTCAATGACTTTAGACCGCCCTCGCCGACACCGATAGATAAGGCGCCGTCGCCCTCGCCGACACCGATAGATAAGGCGCCGTCGCCTTCGCCGACACCGATAGATAAGGCGCCGTCGCCTTCGCCGACACCGATAGATACGACACCGCCGCCGACTCCGGTTGAAAAAACTCCTGGCGGTCCGGCCAGCACATCGCCTTCACCGATCGGCGCAAGTGGAGGTTCCGGCGCTCAAGGCAAGAGCACCGGGAGCGACACCGGCAGCGGCTCCGGTAGCAGCTCGGCTCCGGGATCAAGTGGTGATACCAATAATGATGCCGGTTTCTCCGAACAAAATGGTAAATTCCTCTCCAACGGGAGACTGCTCAATGGCATCGCCATCACGGGGCAAGATGCAGAACGCCTGGGCCCCGAACAATTGGCGGATCAACTGACCAGCCGGTTTCCTAACTTAAACGTTGTCAGACTCGAGACCAGCCCCGGCGGTGGTGCATTTACCGGCAATATCGCCGGCGGTATCGAACCGAGCCACTATCAAAGCGTAGCAAGCATTGATGCCGACATCAAAGCATTGAACGCGAAGGGTGTTGGCGTGATCGTCGAGGACCTGGCTGACGACGCGAAAAATCAGCCGAACACGGCTACCGGGGCAGCCCTGACTAAGGAAGCTGCGTGGTATGCGCAAATCGCTAAGGATAACTCTGGCAACAAAATGGTTGCTTTCGAAACTCCCAATGAACCAATTGGTACAAGCGCCAACATCGCCAATGAACAAACTGCTGTTTATAACGCAATCCGCCAAAACGATAAGGACGCCTACGTCGGGATCGAGCTGGTTGGTGGAGGTGGTGTCAGCGGACTCCTGCCTCAAACTTACAAAAATATGGACAATCTCTTTGTCGACGCACACGATTATGCTTTTAGCGAAACCAATCCCCTGCCCGCTCTTCAGTCGGAAATCGGCAGCATAAAATTGACTGATACGCAGGGCAAAATTCCTATCATTATCGGTGAGACAGGAAATGCTGGAATGGGCGATTCGGTGGATCCTGGCGCTGCCAAATTACTAGACGCCGAATATACAGACGGCACCGGTGTAATTGCCTGCCATTACGATGGTCTTCGCACCGGTCAGTGGTATCGGGCAGGTGACGAAAACGACATGACCACTGCCAACGATGCCGGACTGACTGGATACGGACTGCAAATTCAGCAGCTAAGCGATCGCGGTGTGACTTAGCAGGGTGTTGAAAAAGTCGTGATTTTCAACACCCTGTTAGGCGATGCGCGAGGCAAATGTTTTTACCTTTGATCGTTAGCGCTTGCGGTGGTTCGGCGGGTATGGACAGGGCCCCACTACCAGCTCTGTGCCAATATGAGTCCCAGGTGGTAAGGGGATGCCACCTGTCTCGACGCCAGATGAATCTTTATGACCGGGAGGTGGTTTGGGTATTGGTTTGTCGTGGCTGACAACGGTACCTTGAACAATACATTGGTCGAGTAGGTTGAGATTCGGGTGCTCGCTCTGCGCCGGTTGCGGATGGTCCGTGTGTGTTGGTCGATCACTGGTCATGGTAAAGCTCCTTTCGTAAGCATCGGTGCAATGACCGAAAGCGAAGTGGGTAGTATTCAGGAGCAGGATAAATCTAAGATGTCGAAGATTTGTGCACGCATCAAGAAAAGCTGAACCGGAGATGTTACATTCTTCCTGTGACGCTCGTGTAACAGAATTTAGCTAGATTTACAGTCAGTATCGACATAAGTGTCGGCGGGTGGCTGGAGAAAAAGTTTGAATGCGCGCTTCGGCGCTGGAGAATCGATTATGTGTGCAGCACATCACGACGAATTGATGGACCGGACAATCCGTGATTTTAAGAGTGGCAATACCGACGCAGGCATGCAGGATCTCAA
>CAJCHQ010000807.1 GCA_903970295.1 Bryobacterales bacterium | reverse complement strand
GACCCGATTTTCCGCAAATTTACCGCCATTACTGAAAAAGTTGAGTTGCATGCCAACGGTACATTCAAAGGCGGCACGGCAATCATCAAGGGTGTGCCGGTCAAAGTTGAGGAGGGCACCACTTTCACACTGGCATTGACGATTCCCATTGCGGATCCCAAAAGCATTCAGATGGGCTCCGCTAGCGGCTTGCTCAAAGTATCTAAACCTTTAGCATTGGCTGGGGTACCAGTTCCGCAAGAAATAGTTCTCACACCAGGCAAAGCCAGCGCGGAAGTAGATTTACTCGGCAGCGTCGGTGTTTTTCTAGTCAATACAATTTCGGCGGCATCGCTCGATACCTCGACCGGAAAAGACGCCCAGTCACTGATCGATAATGTCACCGTAGATAGTGCCAGGTTCGATTTGAGAAGTGCACCGATCGATATCGGCAAACTACATCTCAATCTCGCACCTGGATCGATAATCCAGCTATCTAATTTGCAATTCGATCACGCACTCAATTACGATGGTAAGTTGACCACTGATTTAAAATTCACCAAAGGCTGCGAATATGCAGGTGAAAAAGCGAATTTTTGTTTCGATTCCGGCAGCGCAAAACTCGATCTCAAGGCCAAGAAAGTAAATGATGTTCTTTTCTTAACTGCAATGGCTGCGGAAAAGCCGATTGTGCTCGGTCAATGCACTTACAATTTCGGCAAGGTCAAGCAATGCCAGGCTACTTCAGAATCGGCTATTCTCAACATCCAAAAATTCGCTTGGCAAAAGACCGAAGGACAAGAAAAAGCGACTCTGCATTGCAAGCTTGGCATGGCCTTGCAAAATTCAACCTTGCTGCTCAAAAATCCCAAAGGCAGCTTCACGCTCAGCGCACAGTTTGCTCACAAAATTCCCGCTTTGCTCCAGGTTGACCGCACAACCGAAAACTCTGTGAACGAGTGGTGGACAGAAAACACCAACACGGCTGACAACTTTGCCATGAAGGTATTGTCTGCCGGCGCTGAAACTGCCATGAATTGCGGCAAGACGGTCATCGGTCCAGTCTCTCTGGCGAAGAGCGGTGATCTCGAATTTTCCTTCCAAAAAGGAACCAGCGTACTGAAAGACGCAAAATGGTCGTTCGGCAAAAAGTCGTTCAATCTCGCTTGTTCCCCCGATGCGACCTTGTCCATACCGCCAGGCTCGTCAATGAGCTGGCTCAAAGACGCCGATGGTTCTAAAACGAATTTGCCCTTGCAGATCAAAGTGAGCAAAGCGATGCTTTCCGGAGCCGGTCAAAAGATCGAATTGAGCGACCTCAAAGGCAAAGTGAATTTGATCGTCGATAACGGAACACGATTGAATGGAGATTTGGATTTCTCGATCACCAATTCCGAATTGCTCGGACAACAATGCCTGGACATTAAGACCCACAGCATCAACTTCATGCCCGCAAAAGGCGGCGGGCAAGCCATCCTGAAGCAGTGCTCGATGACGATGACGAACAAGTCACTGGCCGCTCTGGTTAACGCACAGTTGCCGCAAGAAAAGACTTTCACGGTCGACAAAATGGTTCTTGAAAAGCAAAAATGGCGATATCGAAAATTCGCAGTAACCAAAGTGACTGTTCGCGACCTGGCAGTCACGCAGGTCGATTCGGTTTCCGCTGCGCAGGAAAAATTTACCGTCACTGGAAACGTTTCTGTTGAGGGCACTGTCGAGAAAGCCGGTTTGCTAGCCGTAATCAAAAAAACCAAAAAGTGGGAAGTGCGCCCCTGGTCAGCCAAAGGGCATGTCACTGGCGACGGGGTTTTGACTTACAAAATCATCCCCAAAGGATCTCTTGGCGACAGCATTGTCGATTACGAGTTATCGCTTGACCTGAAGCCGACTAAAGAAGTGGAGCTTGACTGGAGCCAGGTTTCGGACGGTCTGCTAAGCAAAGCGGAGAACTCGATCATTACCAAATTCATTGAGAAATTCGATCCAGCGGCGATCATTCAAAAATCTCATGTAAAAATAGCAACTTCGACTAAGTTCAAATCGATTCGAGTCCGCGATGTAGCTACCAAACCAACGCCCGATGGACTGCAAGTCGATTTTGCCACCGAACTGGATTTATAAAGAGGAGCTGACATGACTGACGCAAAGGTCTTTAACCAGGATCGGAATGGCTACCCCGGACGGAACTGGAAAAGATTCTCAGTTGCGCTGGGGTTATGTGCGGCAGCATTATTTCCATCGTCGCTGATGCCATCATCACCGTTGTCATCAATGATGGCACTGGCATCGCCCTTGATGCCGTCCACTGCAGCGGCAGAAACAGCAAATGCGGATGCAAAGTTGCTGGAAGACGTCAATCCATTCGTCGGCACGGCAGGCCACGGACACACCTACCCGGGAGCGACAGTGCCGTTTGGCATGGTTCAACTGAGTCCAGACACTTATGTACATGGTTGGGATTGGTGCTCGGGCTATAACTGGTCGGACGATTCGATCCTTGGTTTTAGTCATACACATCTTTCCGGCACTGGATGCGGTGACATGGGCGACATCCTCTTCGCTCCCACTACCGGAGCCATCAACCTTGTTCCTGGCACGCGCGAACAGCCTGAGAAAGGCTATCGGTCACGCTTTTCTCATGAGGACGAAAAGGCCTCGCCAGGCTTTTACTCGGTTCTTCTCAAAACCTACAACATCAAAGCCGAGTTGACTGCAACTGAACGGGTCGGAATACATCGATATACATTTCCGAAAACCAAAGAAGCCAATGTAATAATCGATTTAGTTCATGGCATCGAAGACAAGCCCATCGATTTGAGGTTAAATATAGTTGACGACCGCACTGTCAGCGGCATGCGGCGCTCGAAAGGGTGGGCGCAGGATCAGTACGTTTTCTTTGTGGCCAAATTTTCCAAACCGTTCAAATCGTTCGGCACGGCCACCGACGAAAACAAGCCTCAGGCGGGAGTTCGCAGTAGTGAGGGCACCGGCGTCAAAGGCTGGGTAACATTCGACACCGAGGATGGTGCGCCGATAGTGGCTAAAGTCGCCTTATCGAGCACTAGTGTCGAAGGTGCACTTAAAAATCTGGCTGCCGAAGCACCTGAAGACTGCACTTTCGAAGTCGCTCTCGACCGAGCGCAAAAGGCTTGGTTAAAAGAATTGGCTAAAGTCTCGATTGACGGACAAGACCGCAAACAAAGGCAAACGTTTTACACTGCCCTTTACCATTCTTTTCTGGCTCCGACTTTGCTCTCCGATGCAGACGGTTCTTATCGTGGAAGCGATCATGAATTGCATAAAGGCAATGGTTTCAACAACTATTCAACCTTCTCACTCTGGGACACATTTAGGGCTGAGCAGCCACTCTTCACAATTGTGTGTCCCCAAAGAGTCAATCACATGCTCAAATCGTTCCATGTTCAGGCTGAATATCATAAAGACCACACGCTGCCGATTTGGCCGTTAGCAGCCAATGAAACTTATTGCATGATTGGTTATCATTCCTTTCCCGTAATCGCTGAAGCTTATGCCAAGGGCATTCGCGATTGGGACGCTACGGCGATGCTTGATCTAATGCGGGCAAATACCGAGCGCAATGATTGGTGGGCCGAAAAAGGATATATTCCCGCCAACAAGGAGGAAGAGTCGGTTTCGAAAACCTTGGAATTTGCTTACGACGATTGGGCACTGGCGCAATTCGCCAAAGAAATGGGCAACGATGATGCCTATAACAAATTCATGAAGCGTGCCATGGCTTACAAAAATGTTTTCGACAAAAGCAGTGGCTTTATGCGGGGACGGCTTGATGACGGCAGCTGGAAAACTCCCTTCGATCCTCTGGCAATACCCGATCGTCCGCGTGAATTCACGGAAGGAAATTCCTGGCAATACACCTGGTTCGTTCCTCATGATGTGCAGGGTTTGATTAATTTGATGGGCGGTCGTTCAGCGTTCATCTCAAAACTGGACGATTTCTTCGCGCCATCAGCCGAAGCGAAACAACTCAAATTGCAAGACATGACTGGACTGGTGGGGAAATACGCGCAGGGTAACGAGCCCAGCCACCATATCGCATACCTTTACAGTTATGCGGGTGCGCCTGCAAAAACCCAGCAACGTGTGCGTCAGATTGCCGACCTTTACAGCAATACTGCCGACGGCATCTGCGGCAACGAAGACTGCGGCCAAATGTCAGCCTGGTATATATTCAGCGCGCTCGGATTCTACCCCGTCAATCCGGTTCAGGGTACTTATGTCTTGGGCGTTCCATTATTTTCAAAAGCGACGATTAACTCGTCTGGACACGAATTTACAATTACTGCTGACAAGTTTTCACCTGAACATCCGTATGTCGAAGCAGTTTATTTAAATGGCAAACCAATAGACCGGGTCTACATAACCCACAAAGAAATCATGGCTGGCGGCACGCTTCAATTCAAGATGACAGCCAAGCCAGACAGCAAGTGGGGCACGACATTGAGCGCAGTGCCACCATCTGTTTCGCCACCTCAGTAACAGACGGCGCTCTGTAACACCATGCAAGATACGAAACCAACGCTGCAACTCAAATGCACCGACAGCGAATCGAGAGCGATCCTGGTCGACCTGAAAACATCTGGTCAAAATGGCTGGTTCTTCGAAACCTTTCGCATAACCGATAGCGGATTGATGACCTACAAATTTTTCTTGCTCGACCTCGAAAAAATGCGTCAGGTCGAAGACGAGCAGTACGTGCGCTATCTTGGCTGGGTCGAAGTGACGGAAGCGGACGG
>CAJCHQ010000806.1 GCA_903970295.1 Bryobacterales bacterium | reverse complement strand
TCGCCCCGCCGCTGGTGAATACGTTCCATCAATAATCTCTTGCCGAAGCTGCTTTATCCTGTCGTTAATATCGACCTCGAATTCGAGAAAGTCCAAAGCATCGCGCACTTGTGCAGTGCGCAGGCTCTTCCTGAGCACCTTCCAGGTTTTTAGCAGTTGCGATTGCTGCCACAGTGATGAAAATTGCTGGTCGGCTGTAACCATCGATTCACACTCTATCCACCGAGATAATTTCCGTCAAAGCGCCCATGAAGTCTGGCAGACGCATATTATCGCCCCAAAATGCATGCTCTCTCATGCGTAAGATTCCAATGCTTTGTTCTGAGGCAAAGCAGTCTGTTACAAGTCCACGCACGCGCTCAACATGCGGCGACGAAGAATGCAGCTTGAACTGTGACTTGGTCTCGACGAACTGTTCCTCAGACATCATTGCGACGATCCGATACACGTCGAGAGCATGGTGTCTTCCAAGATTCTTGTCCTCATTACCGAGTAGGTCACCGAATGCGGTGACTTTCATCATCAAATACGTGAATGGACTGGGTATGCTGACCGTTGATGGATACTGTTTCTTCGCCGACGTGAGACCAACTAGCCCCACCTGTTCCAAACGGTCTGACAGATCTAAAGCTTCCGGCACAGGATGCGCATGAAGCTGCAAATCTCCTTTTGGTCGCGCTCTACGAGCATCGCTCTTTAACTGATCTTTCACCGCGTCGACTATCGGACCGGTCAACAGATCTATCTTGACCTCGTTTTTGGGCAAGTTAAAACGCCAATATTCATTGCC
Organism: Bryobacterales bacterium; assembly: GCA_903970295.1. Next base: position 4,076 of record CAJCHQ010000806.1, on the reverse strand, counting down.
AGCGATAGGTTCGAAGTGCATTTCATCGATTATGGATCGCACTGCTTTCATGTCGTCTAAACTAACGAGCACTTCCAATGGGAAGAAAATGTCAATATCCGATGTGCTTCGCGGTTGAGGCCATCCGCTCGCATCAATCAATGTTCTGACAGGGTTTTCCATCAGGTAGAGCTGCTTTAAATACAATCCCAAGCCACCGCCCAAAATTATTGAAATTCCTCTGTCCGAGAGCTTCTCATGCAAATCAATAAAGGTGTTGAAGAGATCTAAATCGCTCATTCGCCTGATTTCCCCTGAAGATCTTGCACGTCTTGAATAATCTTCTTCCGAATCTGTTCTGCAATTTCCTGACCGCGCTTGTCTGACGTCGCTAGCTCAAGGTAAGCCTGAATTGGAGAGGCAACGTTGTAGCCATTTATGTTCCGCGTATCAAAAAAAACCACGTCCGAGTCGCACTTCTTAAGCTCGACGTTCGGAAATCGGCTGAAAACGTCCATCTCGGCATTCCAATTCTCCAACTGCAGAGACGTGGTCTCAGTGCAATAGAAAGTATCGATCGGTTCCTTTGCGAGAGTTGCATAAAAATTCGCCGAACTTTCGCCCGAGAGCACAATTCGCACGCCAGCCGCATTCGCGGCGTTCAAAAGAATCGTGCTGATACTGGCATTGTTTTTACTGGTTATTTTGCATCGAACGAAACCGCGTGGCTTTGGTGGCTCATAGTTTGATTTAAGCCGGTCCAGCAGTTTGTCCGCTTGCAAAACACGGATGCGCTTAGACGACTTCTCGATCACGACATCCTCTTCCAGCTGCTTCAATGCCTTGGAGATAGTGGGCAGGGTAATGCTTCCGCCTCTAGCTGATATCTCATCGAGAATTTCGGATACGGAGTTATACTGCGGTCGCAGCAAAAAGACGCGCGCAACAAGAGAACTCGTCCCCTCATAAACGCGCCGTATAAGCCGCGACGTCGGAAACTTGTTTGGTTGCCCAGTCCTGAACACCAATACTTGGCCCGGCACGACAACCACTCCGTTGCCGCAGAGATCCACGCCGCTGATATTCCTCTGCTCAAGAGAAAGAAGCTGCTCGTTTGACAGCCAAGGCACTATTACGAGCGGGTTGAGCTGCAGCCGTTCCGCATAATTTCGCGCCGTCTCTGCTGCCTCGCTGACAGACTTGTCGCTACCGTACCGCTTAACCTCTCCGACAAAGGCAAACGTTCTTCCTTGCCAGTTCGTCTGAACCAGCACGTCAGGCTGAATGTCCTTTTCAGTCGATTCAGTTACTACCGGCGTGAATCTGAGCGGCGGGAGCTCTAGCCTGCCGGACTGTACATATTCGAGAATATCTTTCTCAGCTTCCATATTTCCTGTTATACCATGTTTTCTCGCGCGAGAAAACTTTCATATATTGGAAATTTCCAGTTTTTAGCCAAATTCTCGCGCGAGAAAATGGCTATTTAGTGGAAATAGCATGCATAACTTGGCGGAAAAGCCGCGCCCTGGAGGAATTAGTCGTAGGAACGCGTCTCGGCTGGTGCCTGCGGCCCGGCAGAGATGATGGCAGCTACTTCTTCTAGCCCGACCGGTTCAAAATCCCAGTTCTCAACACTGACATTGATCTGCCGACCGGAGACCTTCCATCGATTGTGAACGTGGCCGTGAATCAACCAGCCACCGCCATCGACGGGGCGCTGACCGTAATATTTCTGCTTTGGTTCTGTTTCAGCACGATATGGAAAGTGGTGTAGCAGGACCATCTCGCCAGCGATCTCCATTTGCATGTCAACCTGCACTGAGTCGAACCCGGCATCAATATATACCTGGAGCCACTTACTTGGGCTGCCAATCTTCGGGTGGCAGCGGTCGTGGTTTCCCGCTATGAGAAGCTTCTTTCCGTTCAACAGAGGTAAAATGTCTGCCACTAAATGTGGTTGCATCGCAAAATCGCCCAGGTAATATACTGTGTCGTCCGGTGCAACAACGCCGTTCCACGAACCAATCATGGAGGCGTTCATGTGCCCGACCGAGTTAAACGGGCGTTCGCAGTATTTGATGATGTTAGCGTGTCCAAAATGATGATCGGACGTAAACCAGATAGCCAGTTATTTCCCTCCCGGCCGCGCGGGTACGAATGCTTTTCTGAGCAGCTTCGTCGGCAAAGTTGGAGTCGAAAATTTTTGAAGTCCAGTCTTGATACACGACGACGCTACGTACTAGCCTCTATTGGCTGGCAGCGCTTTGACGGTCGTTAATATAGTCAGATGGACTTTCATAACGGCATCATATCATGGACGCACGCGGCGCGCCAAAGCCAATGCAGTCGCCAACCTTAGGCACCATGTGTGGTGGCGGTCGAACCCTGCCATGCCACGGGTAAGGCATTGGGTAAGGCGTGGGTTAGGCAATGGGTTAGGCGGCGAAATTGCCGGGGCTGCCAGTGCATTCTTGATTTCGCGATAGACAAGCGATAGACGAATTTCGTTGATTGTCATTCCGGACGCTCAACCAGTCTGATCCAGTTTACGCTAGGCATTGCGTTAGGCGTCGTGATTTTGCCTACCCCAATAAAAAATCGGCTAATCTCTGGAGATTGCCGATTCTTCTAGGTCTTTAATTGGTTGCGGGGGTAAGATTTGAACTTACGACCTTTGGGTTATGAGCCCAACGAGCTACCGGACTGCTCCACCCCGCGATCTTCGACTGTATCAGTTTTAAGGACCGAACGGGCTATTGACAACTAAATGGTAACATAAATAACCGCTTGTTCTGAGCGCCAAGCTATTTATATTGTGCGAATTTTTGCGCCTGGGCGCGTTCTACGAGGAGTACCCGGTGAAAGCAGTGTTACAACGAGTTTCGTCAGCCGCGGTCTCGGTTAATGGCGAGATCATTGGCGCGGTCGATCAGTCCCGTGGTTCCGGGCGAGCGAAAGGCTTGATGATCCTTTTTGGTGTTGCCGAGGGCGACATAGACAAGGACGCATCCTTCTTGGCTCAGAAGATTGTCGACTTGCGCATTTTCCCCGATGAGCAGGGAAAGATGAATAAATCGCTTCTTGAGATCGGTGGATCTGCCTTGGTGGTTTCTCAATTCACCCTCATTGCCGATTGGCGTAAAGGTCGTCGCCCTGGTTTCAGTCGGGCCGCCTCGCCGGCTGAGGGCAAGCGCCTCTACCTATTCTTTGTCGAAGAACTAAAGAGGTTGGGGGTGCCAGTTCAAACCGGTGAGTTTGGGGCCGATATGGAAGTTTCTCTTGTCAACGATGGACCGGTCACTTTGTTGTTGGAAAATCAATTTGCTCTCGAGAACAAGGCTGCCGAAAACAAAGCCGATCCAGCATAATCGTGACCGCCGCCGTGCCACTACATTTGGTGCCGTTTCGGGACGCTCGCTACGCCGTATCGTATTCGGAAAGCCTCTGCGTTTAATGTACGATCGAGCAATCATGCCAATTGCGAATTAACTCTTAATGTTGGCGGTGCAATTTTATAGCCGCATACAATGATTCAAGTTCCTTTTGGAGTAGAAGAAAAAAATGACGACCACAGCAACTAAAGTAAATACGAAATGGGAAACCAAGCACATTCAAGAAGTGACATCCAACATCGTCGCTTCCACCTGGATGGCTGCTCATCAAGTTATTTCGAAGTTGGATCAGAAGGCTCAACAAGAGTTCCACAACCTGGTCCGTGACCACAAAATCACGCACTACAAGAGCTTGAACGTCAAGACTCCTATGGATCTCGTTCGCGCTATCGCCGAAACCGAGCACAATGTATACGGCAGCGATATCGAAATCAGCGGCGATGCCAACAAAGCCACCCTCAAGTACAACTCTTGCGGAATGTGGAGCGCCTGCGAAAAGCTCGGCAAGATGACTGCTGATCAAGAAAAAGCGATGAGCGAACAATGCACATCGACCATGACTCAAGTAGCCAAAGAATTCGGCTTCAAATTCGAGCCGAAGATGGACAAGGATACCTACGAAATGACCTTTAGCAAGTAGTCCTCGACTATTTGAGCAGTGAGCGCGCGGTAGAGATATCGCGCGCTTTCGCGTTTTTTAGAAAA
>CAJCHQ010000805.1 GCA_903970295.1 Bryobacterales bacterium | reverse complement strand
ACTTTGTCGAAGATTATGAGGCGATGGTGCCTTTTCAAATTTTGGTCATGGTCGGCCACACCGTGCACACCGTTTGCCCGGGCAAGAAGAAAGGCGAATTCGTCAAAACCGCCGTGCACGATTTCGAAGGCGATCAGACTTACACGGAAAAGCCCGGACACCGCTTCGCCATTAATGAGAATTTTGCCGACGTCAAAGCCGACGCCTATGACGCACTGGTGATTCCGGGCGGTCGCGCGCCTGAATATCTGCGTTTGAATGAGGATGTTCTGAAAATAGTTCGTCACTTTTTTGAACGAGAAAAGCCTGTCGCTGCTATTTGTCATGGCCCACAAATTCTGGTGGCAGCTGACGTCGTTAAAGGTAAAAGTTTGACTGCTTATCCTTCGGTCAAACCGGAACTTTTAGCGGCTGGTGCCAATTGGGTAGACGCCCTTCCTGACGCAAGCAACGTTCATTCGCAGTCGAATCTGGTCAGCGCTGTCGCCTGGCCCGGGCATGCGCAATGGATGCGCAAGTTTTTGGAGCTGCTCGGCTCCAAAGTCGAACCGTGAAAATATGAAAGAACGACAGGACATCTGCGATCTTCTCAAGCAAGCCCAGGCGGCCGGCAAACAGACGGTCATGGCTTCTGTCGTTAAGATCCATGGATCTGCCTACCGAAGACCGGGCGCCCATATGCTTTTTACTCGGGATGGCGAATTCGCAGGCTCCATCAGTGGTGGCTGCCTGGAAGGCGACTTAATCGAGCGTTTCGAGCAAATCAGCCAGACTAAACAGCCTATATTGCTTGAGTACAGCGCTCAGGATATCGATGACGAATTTGCCCTCGGTCTTGGCTGCAATGGGTCTATTACCGTTTTACTGGAACTAATCGAACAAAGACCGGATCGGATCGACTTGACTGATCTGTTTGCCACTGTTGAATCGTCGCGTGAAAAGCTGGCACTGGCGACTTTGCTCTCTGGCCCTTTGCTTGGTCGGCGCCTGGTCTTAACGGAAACTGGTGTCTGCCGCCAAGATCCAGAACTATTAAAGGAGGGGACCAGAGAGCTCAGATTATCGCTTGAGTCCGCCTGTGAGGAAGCGATCACTTCGCAAACTCCAGGCTTAAAACTGGTGGCAATAGGCCCTCACACTTTTGAGGTAGTCGTCGAAATTATCGAGCCGAGTGTGCAGATTGTTATTTTCGGTGCTGGTTACGATGCCAGACCATTGGCTGAAATCGCACATACCATGGGGCTGCGCACCTGCATCTTTGACCGGCGTCCGGCTTTTGCCAATTGTACGATTTTTCCGCACGCAGCTTCGATTGTGGTATCGCAGCCGGATGCCGCATTGATTGATGGCATTGTCGACGAGCGATCGGCTTGCATCGTTATGAATCATCAAATCGATCTCGATCGGACGGTCATTGCTTGCCTTTTAAATTCGACTGCTGCGTATGTCGGCGTGCTTGGACCAAAACGCAGAACTGAGCGCATGCTCGAAGAACTGGAGCAAGCCGGTGTGAAAGTCGAAAAGAAAAACTTGGGTCGTTTGTTTTCGCCGGTTGGGGTCGATATCGGCGCCGAAACTCCGGAAGAAATTGCTTTATCGATTCTCTGTGAGATCAAGGCCGTATTTCAGGGTCGCAACGCTGGTTTTCTGCGGAATAAACAAGCAGCTATTCACGCCGATTGGCAAAAAAAAGCTGCTGGGCCAGAACGATTAAAAGAGCCTTTATGCGACCGGGATGTCGTTATTCTTTCTGGTAGCGGCGATCGTGGCGATTATGGCGATCGAACGCGCAAGAAATCGTCATTGCCTGCATGCAACCTTTAGCGATTGCCATCCTTGCGGCTGGGAATTCCAAGCGGCTGGGGCGGCCTAAACAATTGCTGCCCTGGCACGGCAAGCCTCTACTCGAACACACAACCAATATCGCTTTAGCCACCCAACAAAACTCTGTCCTGGTTGTTCTTGGTTCAGATTGCGAATTAATTCGAAACTCGGTGACAGGCGATGGTGTCACTTTTGTCCATAATAATGATTGGCGAGAGGGAATGGCGTCTTCGATTCGGGCGGCTGTGGCGGAAGTGCAGGGAGTGGCAGCTGGAATAATGATTCTCAATTGCGATCAACCCCTATTGACGGCTGACTCTCTCAAGGAAATGATTGCTCTATTTCATCCGCGGGACCATCCGCTGATTGCCGCACAATACAATGGTGTCACTGGCTCACCTGTTATATTCAGTCACATTTTCTTCAGCCGTCTACTACAGTTGCGTGGAGACGTTGGAGCCAAAGCACTTTTGCAAGAGCATTCGCAACATCTCATCAGGGTCGACTTGCAAAATGCCTCGTTGGACATCGACACCGAAGAGGACTGGCGAACAATCACCGAAGCGAACACCTAAGCACGATTCTTTTCAATCAGTCGATATGAGGATGTTTGCCTGTGGGATCGAAGGGCAATTCTTTGGGTGCATTTTCAGCTCGCAGTACGAACGGGTCACCGTTCTCAGTGACCAATGGTTTGCCGTCATGACCGCCAGCATAGATGACGTAGTTGTCCCCGTTTTCAAAGGATCTGTAAAACACTTTTCCTTTTGCCAGGTTTGCTTCTTGCGGTATTGTTGTATCGGCGGCCAACGTCGGCGTTTCTTCTTTCTTGCTGTAGGGATTCATAAAGCGATTGTTGAATTTGCCCATGTAGCCATGTGCAAGTTCAGCCATTGACGCCGGATATTTTCGCTCATGTTCCCTGGCATAATCTTCGACAGCGATTTGCAAGGTGCGCATTTCTTTTTTTATAGCAAATTCTTTATCCATGTCGACGGCATCTTTAGGACCGGCTTGACACTTCCCGGCTTTTTGACGAATCAAAGTGAGCAGGTCGTCGAAATGTCCGCTGTCATCGTTTCCGGCGAAAGTGACTGAGACTTTTTTGACGACCTCTAGTTCTTTTTCGGCGACATCCCATTGTTTGCTTAGTATGGCAATCTCGGCTCTGATCTTATGAACCTCGGCGAGTTCACGACATTGCGTTTCAGCTTCTTTCTCAGCTCCCGCCAATTTTAGGATCTGCGCGGCTGTGGCTGAGGCTTTGACCACTTGCTGATCGTGAATCTGTTTGTCTGCCAGTTCCGAAAGCTTGATGAATTCAGGCGGCTGACTGGCGGTGGCTAAGCCTTTACCACTTGTTTGAGCATTGGGTTTGGCCCCAGCTGTTTTAGCCGGTTCGGCCAAACTTGCGCAAGTTCCCAGTGTAAATGTTTGGAATAATGTCAACGCTAATACAGACCGAGTGATCCTCATTTTTTTATCCTTGACAATAGCCGTCACTAAGCTAGTAATTGTAACTGCTATATGCATGCCGGTGAGGAGGCATGGCGGGAGCAGCGACGGATGGTGCTTGCGCAGTTTTAGTCGAGTGGGCTCTGGCAATTTTGTGATGGTGCTTTTCTTTCTTGGTGG
>CAJCHQ010000804.1 GCA_903970295.1 Bryobacterales bacterium | reverse complement strand
GTAACGACAATGGAGGAGGGCGTCACTATTGTATCGAAGACCGGATCACAGACAATCGATGCAACAAATCACTGGATTCCACCCGCATAGTCAATTGCCGATAAAGTCCAGAAGCTCCGATCGCGCTGACTGCACAAATATAAGCTTCCAGGGGCGCCATCAAAAAACACTCAATGAGCATGGCCACATCGGTGACCAACTCCCTGGCTGTACTTTTAAATAGCTCCAGTAATGGATAAAGGCAAGCAAATATACTGATCTGGACCGATAAAGCAAAGTACAAAACTATGAATAAAACGACGTAGCTCGACGCATACCACCAGTCGTGGACCAGCAAGCTTAAAGTTCGCTTACAGCAATCTGTCAAAGAGAGGCTCTCGGCGGCAAGTGTGGCGAAGAAAAAAATATAAAGCAACAGCAAACACTCGAATGGGAAATAAGCAATTATGTCCGCGCTGAACACCGCAGCCCGTAACGCGCTATGGGTAGAGCCGGCAGAGTTGCCGCCAGCAGAACCTCGGGTTAGAAAACTTACCACTGCAGGAACGAACAAGAGAAAAGCATCAGCTGCCAAGACGGGCAAAATGGTCCAGATTATAGTTGTCCGTTTTATGCTGGCTTGATTCAAAGCCGAAGCCAGGTCGACGTTGTCTCCGTCAATCGTCAAAAGAAGCCCATAAGTGCGTTCGAAAAGCCAAATCCGAGACACGACAAGCAGAATTAAAGCGACGGATGCCACCGCAGCGATCACTTTTAGTCCAACAAAAGGGTGATCGCCAGACCATCCTATGAGGAATGCCGAAACTCCGTAAAGGAATGAGGGAACGATAAAGAGGCGAATTAATGGATACCAACTCAATCGAACGATGCGAAATGCTCGACCGACTAAATCTGCAGCGGTAACCGGGCTCTGAGGAAACTGTAAAGGGTCTATCATCAATGGTATCTAACCAGTCCCATTGCTCAAATGGGGATTTTCAAAATACGAGGCGACAGAAATGCCAGATGATCCAACTGGTAGACTCGAATAGTATCAGCACTTGTTGTCATTATGGAGCATCCAATTCCAAGTCTTCAATCGCATCAAAAGTCGGGTTTGTTCTCAATCACGAGCGCAAATACATTGACCACTGCATGCATGCTTTTCCCCCGACGGTGCTCGAATCAATGGTATTTTGTGAAAACACTCCATAAATCAATAGTAATTTGAACTAAGTACGCGTTGCGCAATTTTGCCAGGAAATTAAAACAGCGAGGAGAGAGCTTGAGTTCAAAATTAGCGGATAGTCTGGTTGAGCGCGCGCTCGAAAAGTTAGGTTTAACCGAGCGCCCGAATGCAGATATCGAAGGATTGCAAACTATCTACAGCGCCTGGTGCAGAGGGGTACCGTTTGATAATGTAATGAAACTGATTCATCTGCAAACTAATAATCCATCGACTTTCCCGGGAACGACACCTGAGGATTTTTTCCGCAATTGGCTGCTCCACGGAACCGGAGGCACGTGCTGGTCTGGCAATGGGGCTCTGCATGCGCTTCTCATTGCCCTTGGCTTTCGCGCATATCGCGGTGTTGCGACAATGCTTGTCGCTCCCAATGTTCCGCCAAATCACGGCACCGTTATAGTGGAGTTCGACAGCAAATCGTATTGGCTGGACGCCTCCATTTTGCATGACAGCCTTTTGCTCCTCGATGAGCAAACGCCTCCTAAGAGCGTACATCCGGCATGGGGAGTGGGCCTGCAAAAATGCGATGGACATTGGCATATTCTGTGGCGACCTTTGAATAAGCTCGAAGGGCTCGAGTGCCGTCTCGACTATTTTCCGGCCGATCTGGAAGAATTTCAGACGCGTTTCGAACAAACCCGCTTGTGGAGTCCATTTAATTATGAATTGACCGTGCGCGTTTTGCGTGGCGATACAGTGGATGGAATCGCCCTCGGACAGCGAATACAGATCGACTCGGCAGGAAGAATTTCGCATTCTAAACTGAACCAATCGACTCGCGCAGACTTGCTACTGGAACTTGGTTTTAGTGTAGAGATAGTATCGAAGTTACAACCGGATCGGCCGACCCCGCCGCCGCCTTGGACGGAGACGGCACGTCAAGCGAGTTCTACGGCATAGATAACACTCAGTGCGCGATCTTTTTACGCTGGTCAGAAGCTAGACCGTCGTTCCAGAATAAGATCATTGTTCTTGGGTTGTGTCACCACGATTAATGGCAAGCTGCCGCAAAATCGATCGGCACAAAGCCGGGCTGACCCGATTGTCTTCAACAATCTGCACCAGGCTCTTGTTCGCGATTTTTCTTTCCGCAGCGTCCATGGCTACAAGTTCTCCGCTGGCACCCCACTCCCCAATCTTTTTTGCCAAGTTGTCCTCAGCTGTGATTTGAGCATCAAAATGACGGGCGCTGTCTGCAAGATTATTGAATGGGTTCACAGTCTCCCGAGAATCCTTGGAGATTGTCATCAACGCATTTGATAACAGTCGCAAATCGCGCTCGACAACGAACAAATTCTGATCATAAGTTTGTGACAATTGGATTTCTTCTTTAGTCCGCGGATCCGATCCGTGAAGACGGCGTCCAAGCGATTCCATCGTTGCATTATCAACAATCCCACTGGCCACAATCTCTTCTCCGAGAGAGTTCCCGTACAGGCCTTTGTAGGCCTGATTGAGGTCTCGCAACTGGTCATCTCCAAACCCGTCAATGACGTTGGCAAAACTGGTATCTGCATATCCTAATGAGCTGCGTCCCTTTAAAGCATCGTGCAGTTCAGCATGCAAGCTCTCAGCGACTTCAGTTTCGTAATGAACTGGCTGAAAACGCCGACTTTCGACCGCTTCCAAAAAAGGATTATCGCTCACATTCAACTACCTAATCTCTTTGGTCGGACAATTTGCACCGTTCGATCCTATAAACTGCGCGTGACAATAAAGTGACAGTCAGGCATGAATGCAGCGTAGAATTCCCACGGCAGGCAGGGGAGTTCCTCGCTATGTTCAATGTTCAATGTTCAGTGTTCAATTCTTAAAGCCTTCGCAGTCTGTTTAGCTTTTCAGAAAGTACACCTGTACTACGTCACTATTTACAAAAGTGAGCCGGTCAAAATCCAACTGGCAACGGTGAAATAAATGATCAACCCGGTCACGTCCACAAGTGTCGCCACGAACGGTGTGGAAGCGCTGGCAGGATCGAATTTTGCCAGTCTCAACAGAAAAGGCAAAAGCGATCCCATGAGACTGCCCCAAAGTACGACTCCGATCACACTGAACATCACTGTCAGGCCGATCAAAACGTAGTGGCTGCCGTAGCTCTTGAACAGGGCTTCCCAGATCAGGACGCGAAACAAGCCGATCACGCCGAGCAGAACGCCGAGTCCAGTGCCTATAACCAATTCCCGCCGCATCACCCTGGCCCAATCACGCAGCCGCACTTCACCCAATGCCATGGCTCTTATCACCAGGGTTGATGCTTGTGATCCGGCATTGCCACCACTACTAATAATCAAAGGTAAAAACAAGGCCAGGACGACCGCCCTCGCTATTTCTTTCTCAAAATAACCCATGGCGCTGGCAGTGAGCATCTCGCCGACAAACAAAATTGTGAGCCAACCTGCTCTTTTGCGTAGCATCGACCAGATGCCAATTTGCAAGTAGTTTTCCTGAAATGCTTCAGTACCGCCCATTTTTTGAATATCTTCAGTCGCTTCTTCTTCGATCACGTCGACGATATCATCGACGGTGACGATTCCTTTCATATGATTGTCTTGATCGACAACGGGAATCGCCATCAAATTGTGTTCGGCAAATATGCGGCTCAGCTCTTCCTGGTCGAAATCTACCGGGGCTGTGATTATCTCCTTGCGCATGATCTGTTCTACGTGCACCTCAGGCGGTGAGGCAAACAATTTCCGCAACGAAATCTGCCCAAGCAAGTGTTGCTCACTGTCCAAAACATAAACGTAGTAAATCGTCTCGACGTGCTCCAGCGCTTGTTTGCGCAGATAGGAAATCGCTTCGGCGACAGTCATATCCGGTCGAATACGAGAATAGCGAGGACTCATTAAACCGCCAGCCACATCTTCCTTGTAGGCGAGCAATGCCGATACTTCAAAGTGCGTGGCGGCATCGAGCAGGTCTAGCAAATCGTGTCTTTCGTTATCGGGCAATTCCTGAATCAAATCCGCCGCATCATCTGGATCGAGAACCCGAATCCACAAGCGCTGTTCGCGCGCAGGTAGCGCTCGAATAATCTCGGCTTCCTCCTCCGCACTCAATTCGCGAAAAAATTCTTCGGCATCGGCCGGTGGCAGATTTTGGAAGCGCTTCAGTCTCTCGGCCACCGTAAGTTCGTCGAAAACCTGGTGCAATTCAGAGTGCGTCTCGTGTTTATGCTTGTGCACTACTTTTTCCATGGGTTATCCGCTCTAGCCAAGAAACGCCTGTTCCGTCAAGGTAACCCAGCAGATGCTAAGTTGTCACTAAAAAGAAGGGCGTTTTCGCTGCTTCGTTACTGAAATTCCCAAGGTTCGCCTCATAATTTCGAGAAACGCCCGCAAAGCCGGAGAGGAATCATCGGCACGGTATGCGGCATTGAGAGCCGAAGTCGGCACCGGCTTTTTCAACGGCACATAAACGACGCCGGTGCGTTGAACCATCTGGATCGAAGCCGGCAAAAGCGCCAAGCCGATTCCACCCGCAACAAGACTGAGTGCTGTCTGTAGCTCACTAGTTACCTGCACGACGCGCGGTTCGAAACCGGCATCGATGCAAACCGAACGCAAAAAAGAACCGAAACTAGGCTCAGGAGTGACCGGAAAAAATATAAAGGATTCGCTGGCTAGACGCGCTAAAGACACACTTTCCAACTTGCTTAGCGAGTGACCATGGGGAATGGCGCAGATAATCGGCTCTTCCAGCAAGCGCTCGATAATCAAAGCCTCACCGTCGATACCAGGACGACAAAAGCCAATATTGATGCGGCGCTCCATCAAAGCAGCTTTTTGTTCGGTTGCACTCATCTCAAGCAGCTGCAACTCGACGTCAGGACGCGCCTGAATAAACTCCCGCAATACCGAAGGCAATAGATCGAATGTGGCTGAGCCGACAAACGCCAGGCTGAGCGTGCCGGTTTCGCCGCGCCCGCGTCTCTGGGTTTTGGCAATCAATTCGTCAAAGCGCAAAACAATTGCTAAGGCTTGTTCACGAAAAAACTTGCCGGCCTCGGTCAGCCGCACAGGTCTTGTTTCCCGCTCGATCAACGAGACGCCGAGGGCCGCCTCCAATTGGCGGATCTGCTGACTGAGTGGCGGTTGTGCGATGTCCAGTTTTGCAGCCGCCCGCGAGAAGTTCAGCTCTTCGGCAATGGCCAGAAAGTATCGCAGGTGACGGATTTCGACCTTCATATCCAAAACGTCTCAAACAGTACGGATAATATATTGGACGTATGGAATAAAGTCCAGCATACTTGGAAACAGATAGAGTCAGGTCAGCCATGCAAAGTCTCAAATTCACACGCAGCGATGAAGTTCCGGCGATCGCCAGGCGTGCGGATAAAAATGCCTGTTCTGGTCCAGCCGCGAAGGCGGTAGTGGCAGCGGTGACTATACCGGCGATCAATGTGGCGCCGGGAAAGACGGTGCAAGCAACAGGAAAAATTCCGCTTGCCGGCATAGTCGGTGTGGCAGTGGCTGGATGTTGTGCATTCCTCAACCTTTACACCACCCAACCGCTCTTGCCGATGCTGGTCAATTCCTTTCATACATCAAAATCGGCGGTCAGCCTGACCGTCAGCGCGCCTAGCCTGGCCGTCGCTATGTCGGCGCCTTTTATTGGTGTGTTGGCAGACCGCATCGGGCGCAAGCGTATAATCATTCCAGCCATTTTCCTTTTGATCGTGCCGAATCTCATGTCAGCGGCAGCCCCTGGCATAGGCGAACTCGTCATCTGCCGATTTCTGCAGGGCTTGATGCTGCCTGCTATATTCGCCGTCACCATGGCTTATGTGGCTGAGGAATGGGCTGAATACGGATTGGGCTTTGCCATTTCGGTTTATGTCACAGGCAATGTCATCGGCAGCGTCACCGGCCGCCTGGTATCAGGATTGGTGGCAGCGAACTATGGCTGGCGCAATGCTTTTCTCGCCCTGGCAGCGATTAATTTGATCGGTGGATTGGCTGCATGGCTGTTGCTGCCACGCTCGCAGCGTTTCAAAAAAGCGACGACCAAAACGTCACTGCTCCAGAATGTGCAAGAATTGCTCAAAGATCGGCGACTTCTCGCCACATATTTCGTCGGCTCCAATCTGCTTTTTTCAATGGTGGCGACGTTTACCTACATCACGTTTCATCTTTCGGAAAAGCCATACAGTCTGGACGCATCAGCCCTCAGTTGGCTGTTCACGGTCTACCTCGTCAGCGTTTTCATTACGCCTTTCGCCGGCAAATGGATCGACAAATTTGGTTTTAAAGGCGCTGTCTCGACATCTTTATCAATTTCGATTTGCGGCTTGCTTTTGACATTAATACCGAATTTGGTGGCAATTCTGCTTGGCTTGATTGTTTCCTCCTCGGCTTTGATCATTAGTCAAACTGCCACCCAAACCTCGATGCGGTCGTTCGCCGGAGCTAACATGTCGGCGGCAACCGGACTATATGTCTGTTTCTACTACTTCGGTGGCTGCCTGGGCGGCTTTCTACCGAGCCTGGCCTGGGACGCGGGGGCGTGGCCGGCATGTGTGTTGATGATCGCTTCGTGCCAATTAATGGCTATTTTTTGCGCCAGACGCTGGTGGCCTAACCTTGAGGCGTAAGCCTAAAACGCAAAGGCAATCAGGTAAGCGGAAACCACAGGGCTGGCAACCAGGCAAAATCGGGTACATTTCCA